>JBMCMJ010000324.1:0-3166 GCA_048615135.1 Pseudomonadota bacterium | reverse complement strand
TCAACCCGCTCTTCCTCTACAGCGGCGTGGGCCTCGGCAAGACGCACCTGATGCACGCCATCGCCTGGGAGGTCCGGCGGCAGGATCCCTCACGCCGTGTCGTGTATCTCTCCGCCGAGAAGTTCATGTACCAGTTCGTCCGGGCGTTGACGTCCAACACGACCCTGAGCTTCAAGGAACTGTTCCGCTCCGTCGATCTCCTGATGGTCGACGACGTGCAGTTCATCGGCGGCAAGAACAACACGCAGGAGGAATTCTTCCACACCTTCAACGAGTTGATCGAGCGCGGCAGTCAGATCGTGATTTCCGCCGATCGCAGCCCGTCGGCGCTGGAGGACCTGGAGGAACGGGTGCGATCGCGGCTGAGCTGGGGCCTCGTCGCCGACATCCACCCGACCACCTACGAGTTGCGCCTCGGCATCCTCCAGACCAAGGCCGCGAAAATGCCGAACGTGCAGGTGCCCGCGGCACTGCTGGAATTCCTGGCCGAGCGGATCACCTCGAACGTCCGCGAACTCGAGGGAGCGCTGAACCGGGTCGTGCACCAGACCACCCTGCTCGGCCGCCCGCTCACCCTGGAGACGGCGCAGGAAGTGCTGCACGACCTGCTGCGCGCCAACGAGCGACGCATCTCGATCGAGGAGATCCAGAAGGCCGTGGTGGCGCACTACAACCTCAAGCTCGCCGACATGGGCTCCAAGCGTCGCTCGCGGGTGGTCGCGCGGCCCCGGCAGGTGGCGATGTACCTCGCCAAGCAGCTCACCCCACGCTCCCTGCCGGAGATCGGGCGGCGCTTCGGCAACCGCGACCACACGACCGTGATGCACGCGGTCAAGAAGGTCGAGGAACTGATGCGCGACGACGACACCATCGCCCGCGACGTGGAAGCCCTGCGGCGGCGCCTGCAGGGCTGAATCCCGAAGCGTTCCGGGCGAAAAACGCTGTCAAGCGCGTCAACTCTGCTATGCTGACGTCCCTTGGGGGGAGACCGCGCGTCTGCCCTGCCTTGACGGGTTCGCCCCAACCGACGAGGACGACCAGCCGGCGATGCAAGTCACCATCGAGCGGACCAGCCTTCTCTCCCTGCTGAACCACGCCCAGAACGTGGTCGAACGGCGTACCACCATCCCGATCCTCGGCAATGTGCGCATGGACGCTGCCGAAGGACGGCTGGGCCTGATCGCGACCGATCTGGAACTGACCATCCACGAGACCGCCGAAGCCCAGGTGCTGCGCGCCGGCGCCATCACCCTCCCCGCGCACACCCTGTTCGACGTGGTCCGCAAGCTGCCGGACGGCAGTACCGTGCAGATCGCCAAGGAAGGCGAGCGGAGCGAGGCGACCGT
This sequence comes from Pseudomonadota bacterium, assembly GCA_048615135.1. Classification (GTDB taxonomy): domain Bacteria; phylum Pseudomonadota; class Alphaproteobacteria; order Geminicoccales; family Geminicoccaceae; genus RECO01. The sequence goes on along the minus strand of JBMCMJ010000324.1, from coordinate 1,820 downwards.
CACCGCTGGACGCACGGTGTTCGATCTGCCGACGCTGCCCGCCGCCGACTTCCCGGCGATGAACACCGAGGCCTTCGAGCGCCGCTTCCGGATGCAGGCAACCGACCTCGCCCGGCTGATCGACAAGGCGCGCTTCGCCATGTCCACCGAGGAGGCGCGCTACTACCTGAACGGCCTGCATTTCCACACCGTCGAGCAGGGCGCCTCCAGTGTGCTCCGGGCGGTTGCCACCGACGGCCATCGGCTCGCCAAGGTCGAAGCGCCCTTGCCGGACGGCGCGGCGGGCATGCCGCCGATCATCGTGCCGCGCAAGGCGGTGGGCGAGATCCGCAAGCTGATCGACGGTGCCGACGAGGTGCTCGTCAGCCTGTCGGCCAGCAAGATCCAGCTCAAGGTCGGCGACGCGTTGCTCGTCTCGCGGCTGATCGACGGCACCTTTCCCGACTACGAGCGGGTCATCCCGCAGAGCAACGACAAGCGCTGCACGGTCGACACGCAGGCGTTCGCCAAGGCGGTCGATCGCGTGGCCACCATCGCCACCGAGAAGACCCGGGCGATCAAGCTCAGCCTCAATGCCGGACGCATGACCCTGACCGCGATCAGCTCCGAGACGGGCCGCGGCCAGGACGAGATCGACGTGGGCTACGCCGACGCGCCGCTGGAGATCGGCTTCAACGCCCGTTACGTCCTGGAAATGCTGGCGCAGATCTCGGGCGACACCCTCGATCTCGAGATCGCGAGCCCGTCCGCCCCGACCCTGGTCCGCGATTCGGGCGATTCCGGCGTGGTCTACGTGCTCATGCCGATGCGGGTTTGATGCCGGCAGCGCTCCGGGTGGTCGACGGCGCCGAGCCCGCGGCCCCGCCGCGCATCGCGGCGCTCGGCCTGGGGCTTCGCACCTTTCGCAACTATGCGAGCCTCGATCTCGAGCTCGACGGCCGCGGTTGTGTGCTGACCGGCCCGAACGGTGCCGGCAAGACCAATCTCCTGGAGGCGCTCTCGCTCCTGGTGCCCGGCCGAGGCCTGCGACGGGCTGCACTCCGCGACCTGCCGCAGAGCGAGGGTGACGGGGGCTTCGCCATCCATGGCGTGTTCGCCACACCCGACGGTCCACGCTCGGTGGGCACGGCCCTCACCCCTGGTGCCGAGCGCCGCGAGCTGCACCTCGACGGTGTGGCGATCGGCTCGATGACCCGGCTGGCCGAGGCCACCGCCGCCGTCTGGCTGACGCCGGCGATGGACCGGCTGTTCGTCGAGGGCACCTCGGCGCGGCGCCGGTTTCTCGATCGGCTGGTGCACGCCGGCGATCCCACGCACGCCCGCCAGCTCGCCCGCTACGAACACCTGATCCGCGAACGGGCCAAGCTCCTGCGCAGCGGCCATGGCGATCCGGCTTGGCTCGTCGGATTGGAGCGGCAGGCCGCCGAAGCCGGCGTCGCCGTCGCGGCCGCCCGGCTCGAGGTCACCGCCGAGCTGAACCGCCGGCTGGCCGCCGGGACGACCGCCTTTCCAACGGCCTGGCTGCGGGTCGAGGGCGAACTCGAGCGCGGCCTCGGCGACAAAGCCGCCGTCGACGTCGAGGACGGCTTCGCCGCTGCCCTCGCCCGCAGTCGCGACGACGACCGCGAGACCGGCGGCGCACGCCACGGGCCCCACCGCAGCGATCTGGCCGTGCACGACGTCGAGGCGGACACACCGGCGTCGCAACTCTCGACCGGCCGGCAGAAGGCGCTGCTCGTCGGCCTGATCCTCGCCGAGTGCCGCCTCGGCCGCGACCGGACCGGCCGCTGGCCGCTGGTGCTGCTCGACGAGGTCGGCGC
>JBMCMJ010000323.1:0-3192 GCA_048615135.1 Pseudomonadota bacterium | reverse complement strand
AGCGGCCGGCGGGTGAGGACTTCGGGCGCACCGGCCGTGACGATCGAGGTGCGGCCGAGGGTCATGGCGGTGTTCGTGTCGCTGTCCATCAGGATCATGTGTAGAAAGACGACCATGCCGGGCGCGAGCGGCACGGGGTTGTCGGCGTAGACCATCGGCCAGTCCATCCAGGAGGGCGCGTAGACGGCGCCGAGCGCGTAGCCGCAGGCATTGAGCCGGTGGGCCGAGAGGCCGCGGGCGTCGAGCGTTGCGGCGTGCGCCGCGAAGACGTCGCCGAAGCTGTGGCCGGGGCGGAGCCGATCTTCGCAGGCGAGCAGCGCCTCGGCCGCGGCGTCGAACAGAACACGGTGACGCTCGCTGGCCCGGCCGATCGGCACGGTGCGCATCTGCGCCGCGTGGTAGTGGCGCCACGTGCCGGCCCACTCCAGGGTGAGCTGGTCCTCTTCGTCGAGCCGCCGCCTTCCCGTGTGGTAGCGGCAGAGGAGCGCATAGGGCCCGCTGCCGATGATGAACGGGTTGCCCGGATCGTCGCCGCCGGCCGCATGGATGGCGCGGTGCATCTCGGCGTGGATCAGCGCCTCGTCGGCGCCCGGGGCGGCCACGGCGAGGGCGGCGTCGAAGGCGTCGTCGGCCAGTTCGGCGGCCCGGCGCACGCAGGCGAGTTCCGCCTCGCTCTTGACGAGGCGCAGTTCGGAGACGAGGCGCGAGGCGTCGATCAGCGTCACCGCGGCGCCGAGCACGGCCTCGAGCCTGCGGCCGGCGGCGGCGGTCAGCCCGTGGGTGTCCCACTCGATGCCGAGACGGCAGCCGAGCAGGCCGTGTTCGGCGAGGATGGCGCGGAGATCGGTTGCGGGATCCGCCGCGGCACCGTCGACCCACACCCGGACGTCCTCGATGGTCGAGGTGAGCCGCGCTTGGCGCAGGTCGGCCGAGCGGGTCAGCAGGGTCATCCGCCCGTCCGCGGTCAGGACGAGGCACTGGAAGAAGCAGTAGCCGAACGTGTCGTAGCCGGTGAGCCAGAACTGGGTCGCCGGCTCGAAGCAGAGCAGCGCGTCGAGATCGCGGGCGCCGAGCGCCTCGCGCGCTCGCGCGACCCGCGCCGCGTACTCGGCCTCGCTGAAATGGCGCTTCACGGCTCGGTTTCCTCCTTGGACCTTGCCCCGGGCGGTCGAGGCTCCTAGGTCTCGATCATCTTCGTTGCCACGGCTGGATGACATGCCCGACGCGCCCGCCACCGTCACCTATAGTGTTCCCAAGCCCGCCGACCATCCCGTCGTCGGCGTGGACAAGACCGGCATCATGCTGATCAATCTCGGCACGCCGGATGCCACGTCCTATTGGCCGATGCGGCGCTATCTCAACCAGTTCCTGAGCGACAAGCGCGTCATCGACTATCCCTCGTGGATCTGGCAGCCGCTCTTGCAGGGCATCATCCTCTCCAGCCGGCCGAAGAAGAGCGGTGCGGCCTATGCGTCGATCTGGAACCAGGAGAAGGACGAGAGCCCGCTCCGGACTCTCACCCGCGCGCAGAGCGAGGCGCTCGCGGCACGGCTGGCCGATTGCGCCGACGTGATGATCGACTGGGGCATGCGCTACGGTCAGCCGAGCGTGCCGGACGTGCTGCAGAAGATGTTCGATGCCGGCTGCCGGCGGGTGCTCCTGGTGGCGCTCTATCCGCAGTACAGTGCCACGACCACCGCGACGGCCTACGACGAGGCCTACCGCAAGCTGTTGGACATGCGCTGGCAGCCGCAGATCCGCACGGTCGGGCCGTGGCACGACGACCCGCTCTACATCGAGGCGCTCGCCGGCTCGATCGAGGACCACCTCGCCACCCTCGATTGGGAGCCCGAGGTCGTCATCACCTCGTTCCACGGTCTGCCGGAACGCTACCTGAAGGCGGGCGATCCGTATCATTGCCACTGCGCCAAGACCAACCGACTGCTGCGCGAACGGCTCGGCTGGCCCAAGGAAAAGCTGAAGGTCTGCTTCCAGTCGCGGTTCGGCCCGGAGCCTTGGCTGCAGCCCTATCTCGACGAGACGGTCGAGCATCTGGCGAAGGAAGGGGTGAAGCGCCTCGCCGTCATCTCGCCCGCGTTCGTTGCCGACTGCGTCGAGACCCTGGAGGAGATCGACCAGGAAGTCCGCGACGAGTTTTTGGAGAACGGCGGCGAGCACTTCGCCTACATCCCCTGCCTGAACGCGACCGACGCCGGGATGAACGTGATCGAGGCGATCGTGCGCCGCGAGTTGGCCGGCTGGATCGGTTAGCCGGTTCTTAACCGTCAGCGGCGAGACTGGGCTCCACCTACCGAACAGCGGTCGGAGCCGGGCTCGCATGCTGACCATCGTTGGTCTCGTCGTCGTTCTTACGATGGTCTTTGGCGGCTACGTCATGGCCGGCGGCAAGTTCGGCGTGATCATCAAGGCTTTACCGGCCGAAATGATGATGATCGGCGGGGCCGGGGTCGGCTCCTATCTGATCGCCAACAGCGCCGGCGTGCTCAAGGCGACGGGCGGAGCCTTTGGCCGCGCGTTCGGCGGCTGCAAGTGGGCGAGCAAAGACTACCTCGACATGCTCTCGCTCATGTTTTCGCTCATCCGCATCGTCAAGACGAAGGGCGTGATCGCCCTCGAAGCGCATATCGAGGCTCCTCGAGAGAGCGAAATCTTCAAGATCTATCCGAAAATCCTGAAGGACCATTTCGCCGTCGATTTCATCTGCGACACCTTCCGGATGATGTCGATGAACCTGGACAACCCGCACCAGGTCGAGGACATGATGGAAAAGGTGCTGGAAAAGCACCATCACGAAGCGCTGCGGCCGGCCAACGCGCTGGCCACGCTCGGCGAGGCCTTTCCGGCGCTCGGCATCGTCGCGGCCGTACTGGGCATCATCAAGACCATGTCGGCCGTGACCGAGCCGCCGGAGATCCTGGGCAAGATGATCGCTGGCGCACTGACCGGAACCTTTCTCGGCATTTTCATTTCCTACGGTTTCGTTTCGCCGATGGCGGCCAAGGTGCGCGAGACGATCGACGTCGATCATCACTTCTATTTGATCATCCGGGACATCCTGGTCGCGTTCCTGCACGGCAATGCGCCGCAGGTGGCGGTCGAAATCGGCCGCGGCAACGTCCCCTCGCACCTGCAGCCGACCTTCGCCAAGCTGGAGTCGGCCCTCGAGGCCGC
>JBMCMJ010000322.1:0-3195 GCA_048615135.1 Pseudomonadota bacterium | reverse complement strand
AACAGGATCGGGACGACCGCGAGATCCTGGAACAGCAGGATGGAGAAGGACGACCGGCCGAGTTCGGTGCCGACCCGCCGCTGCTCGACGAGCAACTGCATGACGATCGCCGTCGAGGACAGGGCAAGGCAGGCGCCGAGGACGATCGACGCCTGCGGCGAGTTGCCGAACTCCCAGGCGATCAAGCCGATGACGGCGCCGCTGACCAGCACCTGCAGCCCGCCCAGGCCGAAGACGAGGCGGCGCATGGTCCACAGGCGCTCGAGCGAAAGCTCGAGGCCAATCACGAACAACAGGAAGACCACGCCGAACTCGGCGAGCGTCTGCACCCCTTCCACGTCGGCGATGACCAGATTGGCGAGCCAGGGCAACTCGTGGGCGAACAGGCCGAGGCCGTACGGGCCGATCAGGCCGCCGATCACCAGGTAGCCGAGCACCGGGCTGATCTTGAGACGGTGCACGATCGGCACCACGATGCCGGCGGCGACGAGGAAGACCACCACCTCGCGCAGATAGGGAATGACGTGATGTTCGCCCAAGCCGTCGGTCCTTCGCCCGCTTCGCCGCACCGCGCGCGTTATGACGGCCCGCCCCGCCGTCGTCGACCGCGAGCCTAGCGCGCGGGTCCAACCCTGCCTTGCGCAAGATCATCCATGTGGACATGGACGCGTTCTTCGCGGCGGTCGAGCAGCGCGACGATCCGAAGCTGCGCGGCCGGCCGATCGCGGTCGGCGGTGCGTCGGGCCGCGGCGTGGTGATGACCGCCAGCTACGAGGCGCGGCCGTTCGGCGTCCGCTCGGCCATGCCCTCGGTCACCGCCAAGCGGCTGTGTCCCGATCTCGTCTTCGTGCCGGCACGGATGGACGTGTACCGCGAGGTGAGCCGCCAACTGCGGACGATCTTCGCCGCCCACGCCGACGCCGTCGAGCCGCTCTCCCTCGACGAGGCCTATCTGGACGTTAGCCGCAGCAGTGCCGGCGGCACCGCGGTCGCTCTCGCCCGGCGGATCAAGGCCGAGATCCGGGACGTTACGGGCCTCACCGCATCGGCCGGTCTGTCGGTCAACAAGTTCCTCGCGAAGATCGCCTCGGACATGGACAAGCCCGACGGGCTCACGGTGATCCGCCCGGAGGAGGTCGAGGCGTTCGTCGCCGTCCTGTCGGTCGACCGGTTCCACGGCGTCGGCCCGGTGACCGCACGCAAGCTGCACGAACTTGGCCTGCGCACCGGCGCCGATCTGCGTGCCGCCGGCCTCGAGCGGCTGGTCGCGCGGTTCGGCCGGTTCGGCGCGCATCTGTTCCATCTCGCCCACGGCCGCGACGACCGGGAGGTCCAGCCCGACCGGCAGCGCAAGTCGGTCGGCTGCGAGCGCACCTTCGCCCGGGATCTGGTGGGCCGTGCGGCGCTCGCGGAGGCGCTCGGCCCGATCGCGGTCAAGCTCGAAGCGCGCATCCGGCAGGCAGGGGTGCGGCCCCTGACCTTGACCCTGAAGCTCAAGGACGACCGCTTTCGCGTGCAGACCCGCGCCCGCCGGCTGCCGGCTCCGGTGCTCGACGCCGAGCGGCTGCGCCTGATCGGCGATCGCCTGCTCGACGAGGCCGACCTCGCCCGGCCGGTCCGCTTGCTCGGCCTCACCGGCTCCCAGTTCGAGCCGACGCGCGACCAGTTCGATCTGTTCGACGTCAGCGAATGACGGCCGCCGTGCCGGTCCGGCTCCGGGCGGGCACCGGCGGCCGGGCCGGACCGTGGACGGCGAACAGCGGCCCCTCGGCGCTGCCGGGCACGAGCCGGCAGGCGGGGGCGAGCCGAAGCCAATGGCGCAGGCGGGACAGCCAAGTGGTCATGTGTCGTCTCCCTTCGATCCTTTTTGGACCGTAGCAGGAACCGAAAGAGAACAGAATAGGAAAATCACTTGGTAGGAGGAGCCCGTAGGTGTTCCTTGCGCAGCCAGACCGCGGTATCGTGGAACACCGCACCCCGCGCCGGCGGCGCCGGATCGGCGCTGATCAAGCGGTTGATGCCGATGCCCTCGACGAAGGCGTCGTTGGGCCAGATGCTCTCCACGGTGAGGGTGCCCGGCAAGCCACCCGTCCGCAACTCGGCGTGCAGCAGGACCGAGCCCAGCCGGTTGCCGATCCGCACCGGATCACCGTCCGCGATGCCGGCGGCCGCCGCGTCGTCCGGGTGGATCAACAGCGTCGGCCGGCCCATCTTGGCGCGGCTCGTCCGCATCTCGGTGAAGCTCGTGTTGAGGAATTCGCGCGCCGGGCCCGCGATCAGCCGGAAGGGGTAGTCCGCGGAACGCTCGTCGATCACCGGACAGTGGTCGGGAAAGTTCGGCAGTGCAGCGGCATCGGCGCCGAAGCTCGCCCAGTCGGGCTTGAAACGAAACTTGCCCGAGGGGGTGGGAAAGCCGTCGAGGAAGTGCGCCGTTTCGAAGTCCGGGGCGAGGTCGTGCCCCTCGTTGGCCACGAGGGTGTCGAAGTCCGGCAGGTCGGAGGCTTCGAGCACCGCCTCGATGAGCCCGCGCGCGTCCAACTCGAAGCCCGGATGGTGCGCGCCGACGCGCTTGGCGACCTCGCGGATGACCCAGTGGTTCTCGCGGGTCTCCCCCGGGGCGTCGAAGCGCTTGGGGCTGATCTGCAGGATCGTGTGCCCCGACGCCTTGTAGATGTCGTCGTGCTCGAGGAACATGGTCGCCGGCAGGACGAGATCGGCGAAGCGGGCGGTGTCGGTCAGGAACTGCTCGTGCACCGCGAGGAACAGATCGTCCCGGCGCAGCCCGGCATGGACCCGGTCCAACTCCGGCGCCACGCAGGCCGGATTGACGTTCTGCATCAGCATCGCCCGGACGGGCGGCCCGCCATGCAGCGCCCGGGCGTCGCCCGTGAGCACCCGGCCGATCGCCGACATGTCGAGCAGCCGCACCGACGGGTCTTTCGCGTCGCTGCCCTCGATCAGGGTGGTGTCGAGCACGAAGAGATCACCCTGATTGTAGAGCGCACCGCCACCCTCGACCTGCCATGCCCCGGTGATGGCCGGCAGGCACGAGGCGGCGTGCATGTTGACGGCACCGTTGCGCGAGCGGGTGAAGCCGAAGCCGAGCCGGATGTAGCTGCGCTTCGTGCTGCCGTAGAGCCGGGCGAAGCAGCGGATCTCCTCGGCCGGCAGACCGCAGATGGCGCTCGCCCATTC
>JBMCMJ010000321.1:0-3203 GCA_048615135.1 Pseudomonadota bacterium | reverse complement strand
GACCGCGACAAGGCCCGCGCTCTCGCCACCCGTCTCGGCGAGGAGTTCGTCTCCATGCGCGGGCGGACCATGCCCGAGTTCTTCACCGTCGAGGAGGGCGTGGCGAAGGCGATGGCGGCGGCCGAAGGTCCGATCGTGATCGCCGAGCCGACCGACAATGCCGGCGGCGGCGCGCCCTCCGACAACACGACCCTCCTCCGCGAACTGCTGGCGCGCGGTGCGGTGGGTGCGGCCGTGGGGCCGATCTGGGACCCGATCGCCGTCGACCTCTGCTTCGATGCCGGGCTCGGCGCCCGCTTTCCGCTCCGCTTCGGCGGCAAGACGGGCCCCGCCTCCGGCGTGCCGGTCGATGCCGTGGTCGAGGTCACCGGCCTCGCCCGTGACTGCTGGCAGGGTTTCGGACCGACCCAGGTGCCGCTCGGCGACTGCGCTGCGGTCAAGGTCGACGAGGTCGAGGCCGTGCTGATCGCCAACCGCACCCAGGCGCTGGGGCTGGAACTGTTCCGCAATGTCGGCATCGAGCCCACCGAACGGCAGATCCTTGTGGTGAAGTCGACCAACCACTTCGCCGCCGCCTTCGGCCCGATCGCCAAGGAGGTCCTCTACGTCGACAGCGACGCGCCGCTCGCCCGCGACTACCGGCGCCTCGTCTACACCAAGGTGCAGCGACCCATCTGGCCCCTCGACGAGGTGGCCGAGCCGCGCCTCTTGCTCTGAAGCTCGGGAGACCCGCGCACGTGGCCACCGTCGTTCACCCCGCAGCCATCGCCGCAACGCCCTCGAAGGCCGGACTGTGGACCTTCGTCCGGCGCAACCCGACCATCGTCATCGGCGGCTCGATCCTGGCGATCCTGGCGCTGATGGCGATCTTCGCGCCGCTGATCGCCGGTGACCCCTTGCGGATGACCCCGGCCCAGCGGCTGCGCCCGCCCTCCGAAGCCCTCTGGTTCGGCTCCGATCAGTACGGCCGCGATCTGTTCGCCCGGACGATCTACGGGGCGCGGGTCTCGCTGTTCGTCGGGCTGACGGTCGCCGTGCTCGCCAGCCTGATCGGCCTCACCATCGGCCTCGTCGCCGGCTATTTCCGCCGGGTCGATGCCATCGTCATGCGGATCATGGACGGGATCATGGCAATCCCCTCGATCCTGCTCGCGATCGCGCTGATCACCCTGACCCGGCCGGGGCTCGCCGTCGTGCTGATCGCCATCGTCATCCCCGAAGTGCCGCGCATCGTTCGCCTCGTGCGCAGCGTGGTCCTCTCGATTCGCGAGCAACCCTATGTCGAGAGCGCCATCGCCGGGGGTACGCGCGGCTTCAAGCTGCTGTTCCGCCACATCCTGCCGAACACGGTCGCACCGCTGATCGTCCAAGCGACCTATGTCTGCGCCTCGGCGATGCTGGTCGAGGCGAGCCTGAGCTTTCTCGGCGCGGGGGTTCCGCCGGAAATCCCGACCTGGGGCAACATCATCTCCCAGGGCCGCACCTTCTTCCAGATCGCGCCGTGGAGCATCCTCATCCCCGGCGCCTTCCTCACCATCACCATCCTGGCGGTGAACCTGCTCGGCGACGGGCTGCGTGATCGCCTCGACCCGCGCCTGTCGAGGCGGCTTTGAGCGTCCTGGAGGTCCGAGACCTCGAAACCCGGTTCTTTACCCAGGACGGCGTGGTGCGCGCGGTCGACGGCGTGTCTTTCACCGTCGACAAGGGTGAGACGCTGGCGATCGTCGGCGAGAGCGGTTGCGGTAAATCCGTCACGGCACTCTCCATCCTGCGACTGATCCAGGCCGAGACCGGGCGGATCGTCGGCGGCTCGATCCGCTTCGGCGGCCGCGATCTGACCAAACTCTCCGAAGAGGAGATGCGCCGGATCCGCGGCCACGAGATCTCGATGATCTTCCAGGAGCCGATGACCAGCCTCAATCCGGTGCTCACCATCGGCACCCAGATCGCGGAGAACGTGGTCCGCCACCAGCGGGTGTCCTGGGCCGCCGCCCGCGACCGGGCGCGCGAGATGCTGGAGTTGGTGCGCATTTCCGATCCCGTGCGCCGGCTCGACGAATATCCGCACCAACTCTCGGGCGGCATGCGCCAGCGGGTGATGATCGCCATGGCGCTTTCGTGCGATCCGAAGGTGCTGATCGCCGACGAGCCGACTACCGCCCTCGACGTCACTATCCAGGCGCAGATCCTCGATCTGATGCTGGAGTTGAAAGAGAAGTTCGAGGCGGCGATCGTCCTCATCACCCACGACCTCGGCGTGGTCGCCGAGACCGCGCAGCGGGTGGTCGTGATGTACGCCGGGCGCAAGGTCGAGGAAGCCTCGGTCGAGGCGCTGTTCGACGAGCCGCTGCACCCCTACACGCGCGGCCTGATGCGGGCGATCCCGAGGCTCGACGAGGATGCCGAGGAGGCCAACCGCCGGGCCCGCCTGCAGGAGATCCCGGGCATGGTTCCGGTGCTGATCGACCCCATTCCCGGGTGCAGCTTCGCCCCGCGCTGCCCGTTCGCCACCGAGCGCTGCCGGGCCGAGCGGCCGCCGCTGTTCGAGCCCACACCCGGCCATCTTGCCGCCTGCTGGGAGATCGATGCCGTGCGCGAGGCCGGACGATGAGTGCTCCGACCACCGACGCCCCGGCCCTGGAGGTCGAGGGGCTCGTCAAGCATTTCCCCATCCTGGGCGGCTTGCTCCGCCGCCAGGTCGGCACGGTGAAGGCCGTCGATGGGGTGAGCTTCGCCGTTCGACGCGGCGAGACGCTGGGGGTGGTCGGGGAGAGCGGCTGCGGCAAGTCGACCCTCGGCAAGACCGTCCTCAAGCTCCTGGAGCCGACGGCCGGTCACATCCGCCTCGCCGGGGCCGACGTCACCCATCTCGATGCCGGGGCCATGTGGCCGCATCGCCGCAACATCCAGACCGTCTTCCAGGATCCCTACTCGTCGATGAACCCCAGGCTCACCGCCGGGTCGATCGTCGGCGAGCCGCTCGAGAACTTCGGCATCGCGCGCGGCCGGGCGCGCGACGAGCGGGTGGCGCAACTGTTCGAACGGGTCGGTCTCCGCCAGCAGAACATGCGCAAATACACCCACGAGTTCTCGGGCGGGCAACGCCAACGGCTCGGCATCGCCAAGGCCCTGGCCGTCAATCCCGACGTGATCGTCGCCGACGAGCCGGTCTCCGCGCTCGACGTCTCGGTCCAGGCCCAGGT
>JBMCMJ010000320.1:0-3217 GCA_048615135.1 Pseudomonadota bacterium | reverse complement strand
CTAGCTCTCCCACCACACCCTCATGTCGTCGTACTCGAAGGCGGGAGCCGCCTCGATGTCGTCCCGGGTGGTCCGCAGCACCACCAGATACTGACCGTCGTCGTCCTCCTCCGGCACGAAGTGCAGATCGTCGAACTGCACCAGCACGTTCTTCTCGCCCATCTCGAGGAAGCCGCCGACACCGAGCACGACGCCCTTCACCTCGCCATCGCGGCTGAGGATCACGTCGTCGATCTCGGCGACCGCGGCCAGCTCGTCGGCCGTGTAGCTCGTGTCGTCGTCGATCTCGCTTTCGGTCGCATAAACCGTCCGGTTGATGAACGCGGCGGCATACATGTCCCCGGATTCCATCTCGACATCGTGGTCGAACAGTCCGTTGGACGACTGCGCCAGGAGCGGGGTGGCAGCGAGCGCAGCGATGGCGGTCGTCGTTATGAGATTGCGCATCACAGGTTCCTCCATATTTGCGTTGACCGGCAACCACGGGGCCGCCGGATGGAGAAATAACCTGAAGCCGCCACTCGGGTTCCCTCGCCGCAAAAAAAGAATCTCCGCCACCCCGATGAAGGAACCTGCCGGCGCCGCGGCCGTTCATTGACGGTGAAGGGGGAGACTACGCTGTCGATTGGATGCGGAGAGGGAGACTACGATGCTCGAACTGCTATTCGGCCTGGTCGTCCTGGTGCTCGACATCTGGGCCATCATCAATGTCGTCCGCAGTACCGCCTCGACCCTGGAGAAGGCGCTGTGGGTCGTGGGCATTCTGGTTCTGCCCGTCATCGGCTTCATCGCATGGCTCCTGCTCGGGCCGCGGGCTGCCGTGCGCGGACCAGCGCCCTGAGCGGATCAACTCCCGGCCGCCGCTGCCCGGGTCTCCGGGTCGAGCGGCGGCCGGGCCGACGTGGCCCTACTTGGCCACGAGGCCGAGCGGCATGACCACGCGGCCATAGACGTCGTTGATCACCTGCGCGAGACCCGTATAGATCGCGCAGAAGCCGAGCAGGATGCCTTCGTAGCCCGCGATCGTTTTGAGGGTCGGGCTACCGAGGAGATCGCCGATCGCCAACAGGGCGAAGGCGACCGTGAGCAAGAAGAAGACGACCTGCAGGGCGCGGCTCAGCCGGAACGTGCCGATGAACAGCACGAAGGACAAAAGACCCCACATGCCGAGATAACTCGCCATCGCCACTTGGCTCGGCGCTTGCGCAAGGCCAAGGGTGGGGAATGTGATGATGCCCGCCAGGGTCAGCCAGAAAAAGCCGTAGCTGGTAAAGGCCGTGGCGGCGAAGGTGTTGTTCTTGCGCCATTCGAACACGCCCGCGAAGATCTGCGCGATGCCGCCGTAGAAAACAGCCATGGCAAGGATCATCGCGTCGAGCCCGAACAGGCCCGCGTTGTGCATGCTGAGCAGCACCGTGGTGAGACCGAAGGCCAGAAGGCCGAGCGGCGCCGGGTTGGCGGTGCTGTCGGTAATGCTGAAGACCTGCGGGTCGCGGGGACGTTCCAGCACCGGTGTCGTCGTGATGTCGTTCATGTCTTGCTACCTCCCTCGACGGAGGGACGGGCGAACCCTGACGCAGGCCGCGCGCCGCCTCCGGTGGCGCCTCACCAACCCAGCCAGTCCGGGCGAAGCGGCATCGTCGTGGTGTAGACCTGGGCAGCGGCGACCGTGCCGAAGTCGTGATGGCTGCGGTAGAGCTTGACCGTGGTCGTGCCGCGGTGGTCCGTCGCCGTCCAACTGCTCGGCAGGCAGATGCCCTCGAGTTCCGCCGGGACGTGGTCGCGCATACTCTCGAACCCGGCCTTGATCGCTCGGCCCGTGATCTCCCCCTCGTCCGCCGCGCGCAGCATGGCGTCGCGCATGAAGAAGGCCGCGCAGACGCCGCGGACGTAGTGCAGCGACCGCGCCGTCTCGCCGTTCGGGTCGGACTGGCGCGACACGGCGCGGAGCGTGTCCATGCCGGCGACGTCGTCGTCCCAGCGGGCGACCGTGACCACCCAGACGAGGCCGTTGCCGGCATCCCCTGCCTTCGTGGCCGCGTCCTCGTCCCAGCCGTAGACGTTGGTCAGGAACTGCGTGGCGACGCCGAGCCGCGCGCAGTCCTGCAGGAGCCGCACGTTCGCCTCGGCCGTATTGGCGAGGAACGCGAAGTCGGCCCCGCTGCGTTCGAGCGAGCGGCACTGCTCGGTGAAGTCGGCGGGCGTCAACGCGTAGCGGATCGGCGGCAGGATCTCGAAGCCGAGATCGCGCGCGTAGTCGATGCACGCTGCCCGCGGGGCGTTGGGGAACGGGTGATTGTCGCCGAGAAAGGCGAATTTGGGCCGGTAGAGATCGCCCAGGAAGGTCGAAGCGCTCTGCGCGCGAGGGCTGCGCTTCCATTCCTCGGCGGCGTACTGGACGAGGGCTCGACACCCGTCCGAATAGGACGGACCGTAGAAGAAGTTGTAGGGTGCCGGCTCGCTGGTCCAGGGCGAACGCCCGGTCGGGTCGGTCAGGTGGCCCGAGGCCGAGCCCGACATGAAGACGACCTCGTCCTGCTTGACGAGTTCCACGAGTGCCTCGGTGTCGGCGGTGCCCCAGCCCTGGATGGCGACCGGCCGCAGCCCCTCGGCCCAGGATCTGTAGGTGCGGATCGCTTGTGCGGCGTCGTAGCCGTAATCGACGGTATCGAGTTCGATGAGCCGCCCGTCGATACCGCCCTGGGCGTTGATCCAGGCGATCGCGTCCGCGACGCCCTGGCCGTAGACCCGGGCGACCGGTGCGGTGGCGCCGGTTTCGGCCACCAGTTGGCCAACCGGGATGCGATCGGCCGCTTCGGCGGCCCAAGGCGCCGCCAGGGCCGCAGCCGCGGCGAGCGCGCACGCGAGTTGTCGTTTGCCGAGCATGGTCGTTTCGTCCCTCCCTGGAGCCGACCGCCCACGCGCGCCCGCGTCGGCGGTGGTGGTGAGGTGGGGCGCGCTCGGGACAACGGCAGCACGGCGAACGTCGCCGGCATCGAGACGTGCGGACACGCCGTCGTGCCGGCGTGACGAGATCGCACGCTCCCCCCTCGTTGGACCTAGAAAAGCGATAGGTCCGTTACCGGCAATTACGCGATAAGTCCCGAGGGGCGGCTCGAGCGCCGGCAACGGCACGCGGCGCGGCAGCATGACGCAGGCTGGCGCCGCGGCCGGTTCGAAGGGGGGTGAGGCTAACCGCGGCGCAGAGCCAGGCGGC
>JBMCMJ010000319.1:0-3219 GCA_048615135.1 Pseudomonadota bacterium | reverse complement strand
CGCCCGGGTTCAGGCTTTGCAGTCGCCGAGGTCGGTCTCGACGTCCTGCCAGCCCATCATCTGCAACTTCCAGTCGTCTCCGTCGGGCATCCAGGTCATCAGGTAGAAGCCACGATAGCAGGCGCTGTCGTCGCCGCCCGCCGTGACGGCGAAGTCGCCGCGCTCGACGACGCGTCCGTCCTTGCCGGTGAACGTGCTGTCGCCGTCGAGGATGGCGAACTTGACGTTCCACTGGCCCGGATTGCCGATGGTCTCCTCCCAGCGCGCGATCACCGCATCGGGGCCGATGAAAACGGTATCGCCAGTGGCGCGGTGAAAGACGACATCGTCGGCGAGCATCGCGCGCACCGACGCCCAATCACGGCCGTTGAAGGCGGTCGTGAACCGCTCGCGGAGCGCGTCACCGTCGAACGCGATGGCCTCACCGGCGGAGAACAGAGCGGCCGAGGCCGCGGCAACGAAAAGCCCACTTCTCGTCATGGGTCTCTCCCCTCCCAGGCGTCGGTAATTCGACGCGAAGCCATGAATAACACGTTCATGAAACTACGGAAAGATTACGCGGGAAGACGGGTCGTAGCCGGCTTCGGCAGTTGGTCCGGGCGCCCAGCGCGGGCGGAGCCAACGACCAACGAAGCCATCGAACCGGAGGCATGGCCAAAACCCGGGCTCGCTGCGTTCCAGCTCGCCGAACCGATCGAACACGATCAGCAGGTGCGAGCACTTCGACGGTAAATGTCCCTTCCGGGCCACATGCTCCTGCCCGCCGTACACCGGGCTCTCGGAACCGGCCATGTCGAGCGCGATGCGCTTCGGCGTCAGGATCTCGGTCGCGAACCAGCCCGGCGCGCTCGTCGCGGCCGCAAGTCCCGCCGACCGACACGCCGCGGTCTTCGTGTTCGCATGGCATCCGCGGACCGGCGACGACGCCGACCCCACCGACCCGATGGTCTTCTGCGTCGTGGCCGAGGACGATCGCCCGCGACAGCAGAAAACGATCCGCCGCACGGCCGACGATCTTCCGCTTACGTCATGGTGACCGCCCAGCCCGGGCGATCTTGGGCAGCAACGATTGACCTCCGTCACCACACCGACCAAACGCATGGCCGATCCGGACCGGACGGTCCGTCAGCTACGTGCCGCACCGGGAGACCTCGATGACCGCCGTTCGTCCGCTCGGAGCCGATGACGTCGCGGCCTTCGAGGCGCTGCGGCAGCGCTACAGCCGCTCGCTGGGCGGCCCCGGCACGCCCGCGCCCGAATTCGGCCGGGCGCTGCTCGTGCGGCCGGGAGCGGTCGTCCTCGGCGCCTTCGAGCCGGACGAGCTGGTCGGCTTCGCCGTGCTCCTCGAGCTGCCGGAGGCGGTCCACGCCACGACCTGCGGCGGGCTCGACGATCTGTTCGTGCGTGACGATCGACGCGGGCGCGGCCATGCGCGGGCGCTGCTCGAGGCGGCGGTCGCCGAGGGCCGGAGGCGGCGCTGGTCGCACCTGCGCTGGATCGTGCCTGCGGACGACGCGCCCGCCATCCGGCTCTACGAGCGGCTCGCCGAGCGGCTGCCCTACCGGAGTTACCTCGTGCGCCTCGACCCGCACCGCTCGCTCTGAGGCCCGTTCAAGCGGGGTTCAATGCCGACGCACGACAACCGCGCCGCACCCGCCACGAGAAGGTCGTCCATGCCCCGTCGCCGCACGTTCCTTGCCTCGTCCCTGGCACTCTGCCTCCTGCCGGTCCTCGCCCCCGCGGCAGCCGCCGACGAGCGCATCGGGCAGGTCGAGCGCTACCTCAACGGCATCGAGACGCTGCGTGCCGGCTTCACCCAGATCGCCCCGGACGGCGCGCTCGCCACCGGCCGGCTCTACCTGCACCGCCCCGGCCGGATGCGCTTCGAGTACGACCCGCCGGAGCATCTGTTGATGGTCGCGACCGACTGGCGGGTGGTGATGCAGGACACCCGCACGCTGCAGACCAACACCGTCCCCGTCAGCCGAACCCCGCTCGCCCCGCTCCTCGAGGAGACCGTGCGCCTGTCCGATGCGGTCACGGTCCGTGACGTCAGCGAGGTCAACGACGAACTCTACCTCACCCTCTACAAGACCGACGAGCCGGGTCTGGGCGAGCTGGAACTGGTGTTCGGCCAGCGCCCCATCGAGTTGCGGCGCTGGCGCGTGCTGGACGCGCAGGGCAAGATCACGCAGATCCTCTTGGAAGACCTCGAGACCAACGTGCGGCTCGAGCGCGATCTCTTCACCCTGCTGCAATAGGCCACCCGAATGAAGGTCGTCCTGGTCCAGCTCAACGGCCAGCCCGACAAGTCCCACAACCTGGAGCGCATCGCCCGGCTGGTGGACGACGCGTGCGCCGCCGAGCGGCCCGACTGGGTGCTGCTGCCCGAGATGGTCACCTCGATCGGCGGCGACCGGGAGACGCGCCGCGCCGCCGCCGAGACCTTTCCCGAGGGCGACACCTATCGGCTGCTGCAGGACCTCGCCCGGCGCCATGAAGTGCTGCTGCACGGCGGCTCGCTCCTCGAGCGCGGTCCCGACGGCAAGTGCTGGAATACGACCGTCGTCTTCGACCGCGGCGGCCGGGACCTCGGGCGCTACCGCAAGATCCACCTGTTCGACATCGAAACCCCCTCGGGCCGCGTCTTTCGCGAAAGCGACGCCTTCGCCGCCGGGGCCGAGGTCGTGACGCTGACGCAGGTGACGCCGCCGCTCGGCCTGTCCATCTGCTACGACCTGCGCTTTCCCGAACTCTACCAGGAACTGGCCCGCCAGGGCGCCGAGGTCATCGCCGTCCCCTCGGCCTTCACCGTCGAGACCGGCCGCGATCACTGGGAGGTGCTGCTCCGCGCCCGCGCGATCGAGACCGGCTCGTGGGTCCTGGCCGCCGCCCAATGGGGGGTGCACGGCCCGACCGGCCGCACGTCCTACGGCCACTCCCTGGTGGTCGACCCGTGGGGCCACGTGACGGCCCGGCTCGGCGACGGCGAAGGCTGGCTCGCCGCTCGCCTCGATCCGGGCAAGACCGCGCGGGTCCGCCGGCAGATCCCGGTGCACGACCACAAGGTGATCGGCATCGACCCGAAACCGGCGCGGCCGGCTTGAGCAGATCGCCGGCTTAAGCAGATCGTAACGAGCCGGCCGCATCCTGTTCGCAGACCCCTAAAGGCTGCGAAGGGCACCGCCATGCGCTCGCTCGGTTTCAAGATCGTCCTGC
>JBMCMJ010000318.1:0-3229 GCA_048615135.1 Pseudomonadota bacterium | reverse complement strand
GCGGGCGGCAAGGGTGCCGGCCACGGCGGGGGCCAGGAGCACGACGACCGCACCGAACAGGGCGCCCTCGAGGCGGGTCGTGCCACCCTCGATCGCGGCGTGCCGGAAGAACTGCCGGACCCGGCCGAGGAGGAGCGGCGCTTCGACGACCTGGAGCGGCAACTGCGCGAGGCGATCGCAGCGGACCCGGAACTGCAGGGCCTCGAAGCCAATCTCGTCATCGATCGCACCGAGGAGGGCCTGCGCATCCAGATCGTCGACCAGGAGGAGCGCTCCATGTTTCCCCGCGGCTCGGCCGAAATGTACCCCTTCATGGCCAAGCTGCTCGGGCAGGTCGCGCAGGTGATGAAGAGCACCACCAACAAGGTTTCGATCGGCGGCTACACCGACAGCACGGCGTTCCGCAGCACCAGCGGCAACGACAACTGGTCGCTTTCGGCCATGCGGGCCAACGCAGCGCGCCGCGCGCTGGTCGCCGCCGGGCTCGACGAAGGCCGGCTCGCCCGGGTGATGGGCAAGGCCGACACCGACCCCTTCGACCCGAGCGATCCGACCGCCGCGGTCAACCGGCGGATCGGCATCGTCCTGCTCTACACGCATGGGCCGCGCCCCGAACTCGGCACGCCGCCGGTCCAGCCACCGCGCACGCTGCCGACGCCCGGCAGCACCGTCGACAACTGGCAACCCTGACGTCAGCCGCGCTTGGCCAGATTGTCGACGATCAGTTCGTAGCGGACCCGCACCGTCGATGCCTGGCGGAAGAAGGCGATGAGGTCGCGCCAAGGACGCTCGATGCGGGTGAGACCCGACAGGCTGGCCACGACGATGCCGACGTCGGTGCGGCCGTCGAGGACGAGCAGACCGCCGATCAAGAGGATGCCGACCACGCCGAAGGCGGAGATGACCGAGAGGGCGAACTTGGTCGACAGCTTGAGGAAGAAGATGCGCCGGCCGGTGTCGTACATCGACCGGAAGTCGTCCAGCACCTCCTGCTCGACGCGGCGGATGTCGCTCTCGGCGAGCTTGGCCGAGGCATGGCGCAACGCCTGCACCCGCGCCTTCACCCGGCGATTGATGCGGCGCTGCGTGAACACCACGATCACCGCCTGCGGCAGGACGACCGCCAGCGCGAACAGCCCGAGCGCGGGCTGTTGGGTGGTGATGAAGGCGATGACGCTGGCGAGCGTGCCGAGTTGCAGGAGCGGCCCGGCGATTGCCGCGCCGGCGAAGGCGCCGACCATCTCGGCCTCGGCGGAGAGGATGGCGACCACCGTTCCCTTGCTGGGCAGGCCAGGGCGGCCGGCGTTGGTGTCGTGGACGAAGCTGTCGTAGACGCGCTCGCGGATCAGGTAGACGACCCGTTCGCCGACCACGCCCTGGGCGAAGCCGAGGGCGAACTTCAGCAACCCGCTCAGGAGCACCACGCCGAGCAGGGCGAGGCAGCTGACCACCAGGGCGGCCCGGTCCCCGCCTTCGACCAGCCCGTTGACGATCTCCTTTTGAAACTGGAGCGGTGCTGCCGCGAGGGCCGCCACCGCCAGGGCGAGCGCGATCAGGAGCACCTGGCGCCGCCCGGTCGCCCGCCAAACCGCGCGGTACATGGCCCCCATCGCCGCCGAATTGGCCTTCAGGCTCTCGTCCGCCGCCAAGCGCCGCTCCTCTCTCGTCTCTTGCCGAAGTGGCGACGGCAAGGCCGTCGCCCGGGGGTCGTAGGGGGCCAAAAGCCCCCTACCCTTCGAAAACCTAGTCTCTGGAGCGACCGTCGAGCCATCCCCTTCCCGCCAACCGTCCGTGCTTGACGGCAAGGCGGCGGCGCGCCTACAAAACGCGTCCTTTTCGGGGTGATCTCACCCAGCCGGCGGAGAGACGGTCGCGGACGCGCGGCCCCATTTGCCATGTTCGAGAGCCTGAGCACCAGACTGGGCGACGTCTTCGATCGCCTGAAGCGACGCGGCGCGTTGAGCGAGGCCGACGTCGAGCAGGCGTTGCGCGACGTGCGCATCGCGCTGCTCGAGGCCGATGTCGCGCTGCCGACCGTCAAGGCGCTGATCGCCTCGATCAAGGAACGGGCGATCGGTGCCGAGGTGATCAAGAGCGTCACGCCCGGTCAGATGGTCGTCAAGATCGTCAATGACGGGCTGGTGGAGCTGCTCGGCGGCGAGACCGTCGATCTCGTCAAGGCGAGCAACCCGCCGCTGGTGGTGATGATGGCCGGGCTGCAGGGCTCGGGCAAGACGACCACCACGGGCAAGCTCGCCCGCCGCTTCATGAAGCGCGACAAGAAGCGGGTGCTGGTCGCCTCGCTCGACACCCGCCGTCCGGCGGCGCAAAAGCAGCTCGAAGTGCTGGCCGGCCAGGTCGGCTGCACCTCGCTGCCGATCGTCGACGGCGAGGTGCCGGTCGCCATCGCCGAGCGGGCCCTGCGCACGGCGCGCAGCGAGGGCTACGACGTGGTCATCCTCGATACCGCCGGCCGGCTGGCCGTCGACGATGCGCTGATGGCCGAACTGGAGGCCGTCAAGGCCAAGGCGGAACCGCAGGAAATCCTGCTGGTGGCCGACGCGATGACCGGCCAGGACGCCGTCAACGTGGCCCGGACCTTCGACGAGCGGGTCGGCGTCACGGGCATCGTCTTGACCCGGATGGACGGCGATGCGCGGGGCGGTGCCGCTCTCTCCATGCGGCAGGTGACCGGCAAGCCGATCAAGCTGGTGGGCACCGGCGAGAAGCCGGATGCGCTGGATCTGTTCCATCCCGACCGGGTGGCCTCGCGCATCCTCGGCATGGGCGACGTGGTGTCGCTGGTCGAGCGGGCGGCCGAGGAGGTCGACCGCGACGAGGCGGAAAAGCTCGCCCGCCGCATGCAGAAGGGTGCGTTCAACCTCGACGACTACAAGAAGCAACTTCTGCAGATCAAGAAGATGGGCGGCATGACCGGTCTGATGGGCATGATGCCGGGGGTTGCCAAGGTGAAGAAGCAGTTGGCCCAGGCCAACATCGACGAGCGCATCTTCGTCCGTCAAGCAGCCATCATCGACAGCATGACGCCCAAGGAACGGCGCGACACCAAATTGCTCGGCGCCTCGCGCAAGCGGCGGATCGCCGCCGGCTCCGGCACGTCGGTGCAGGACGTGAACAAGCTCCTCAAGCAGTTCAACGACATGCAGACGATGATGAAGCGCGTGAAGAAGATGGGCAAACGCGGGCTGCCGATGGGCGGACAGATTCC
>JBMCMJ010000317.1:0-3238 GCA_048615135.1 Pseudomonadota bacterium | reverse complement strand
CCGCAGGCCGACTACGGCTACGACGTCGAGGACTACACCGACGTCGACCCGCTGTTCGGCAGCCTGGAAGATGCCGACCAGCTGATCGAGCGCGCCCATGCCCGTGGCCTGAAGGTCATGGTCGACCTCGTCTTGAGCCACACCAGCGAGCGCCATCCCTGGTTTCGCGAAAGCCGCAGCAACCGGACCAATTCCAAGGCCGACTGGTACGTCTGGGCCGACCCGAAAGCGGATGGCACGCCGCCCAACAATTGGCTGTCGATCTTCGGCGGCTCCGCTTGGCAATGGGAGCCGCGCCGCCGCCAGTACTACCTGCACAACTTCCTGAAGGAACAGCCGGACCTCAACATGTACTGCCCCGAGGTGGTGCCGGCGCTGCTCGACGCCGCCCGGTTCTGGCTCGACCGCGGGGTCGACGGGTTCCGCCTCGATGCGATCGACTGCGCGGTGCATGACCAAGATCTGCGCGACAATCCGCCCCGCTCGACCGGCGAACGTCTGCCGGGCGGCATCGTCGCGGCGAATCCCGTGTCGATGCAGGTGCAGCGCCACAACAAGGGGCTGGTCGATACCGCCCGGATCCTGCTGCAGCCGCTTCGCGAGCTGTGCGACCGCTACGGCGATGTCGTCCTGCTGGGCGAAATCGCGGGCGACCGGGCGCTGGAGAACGCCGTTGCCTATGCGGCGGGCGGCCGGGGTATCCACATGGCGTACACCTTCGATCTGCTCGCCGCCGACTACGATGCCTGGGCCTTCGGCGACATCATCGACCGGCTGGAGCGCAGCATCGAGGGCGGCTGGCCGTGCTGGTCGCTCTCCAACCACGACGTCGTGCGCGCGCCGACCCGGCTCGGCGGGCTCGGCCCGAGCGAAGCGTTGCGCCGCCAGCTTCCGGTCCTGCTCGGCTGCCTGCGCGGCTCGATCTGCCTCTATCAGGGGGAAGAACTGGGGCTCGACGAGGCGGAACTCTCCTTCGAGGATCTGCACGACCCCTACGGCATCACCTTCTGGCCGCTGTTCAAGGGCCGCGACGGCTGCCGCACGCCGATGCCCTGGACCGACGAAGCGCCCCATGCGGGGTTCTCGACCGCCAAGCCCTGGCTGCCGGTCCCCGCGGCCCATCGTGCCCGCACCGTCGACGATCAGGAGGCCGACACCAGCTCGTGTCTGAATGGCGTCCGGGCCTTTCTCAACTGGCGACGGGCGCAGCCGGCGCTGGTCGTCGGCGACTGGCGGCGGCTCGCGGCACCGGCCGGCGTGTTCGCCTTCGAGCGGGGTACGGCCCGCCAGCGACTGCTCTGCGCCTTCAACCTGACCGACCATACGGTGCGCTGGGCCCCGCCGCTGGCCCTCGAGATGACCGACGCACCGCTCGCCTTTTCCGGCACGCTGGCCAGCGACGGCACGCTGACGCTGCCGGGCCATGGCTGCCTGATTGCCCGGCTGATCGACGAGAGGGAGTAGGGTCCGTGGCCGAATTGCGCATGCGCGGGGTCGAGAAAACCTTCGGCGACGTCGAGGTCATCAAGGGCGTCGACCTCGAGATCGCCTCCGGCGAGTTCGTCGTGTTCGTCGGTCCCTCCGGCTGCGGCAAGTCCACGCTCCTGCGCCTCGTCGCGGGGCTCGAGGACATCACCGCGGGCGAACTGTGGATCGGCGGTCAACTGGTCAACGACGAACCGCCGTCACGCCGCGGCATCGCCATGGTGTTTCAGTCCTACGCGCTCTACCCGCATATGACGGTGCGCGAGAACATGGCCTTCGGCCTGAAACTGCAGGGCAGTACCCGGGCCGAGCGCGAGCAGAAGGTGACGGAGGCCGCGCGCATCCTGCAGATCGACCACCTGCTCGACCGCAAGCCCCGCCAGCTCTCGGGCGGCCAGCGGCAGCGCGTGGCGATCGGGCGGGCGATCGTGCGCCAGCCCAAGGTCTTCCTGTTCGACGAGCCGCTCTCGAACCTCGATGCCGCGCTTCGCGTGCAGACCCGGATCGAGATCGCCAAGCTGCACCGTGCCATGAACGCGACGATGATCTACGTCACCCATGACCAGGTCGAGGCGATGACGCTCGCCGACAAGATCGTCGTGCTCAATGCCGGGCGGGTCGAACAGGTGGGTGCGCCGATGGAGCTCTACCACCGACCGGCGAACCGGTTCGTGGCCGGCTTCATCGGTTCGCCGACCATGAACTTCCTCGATGCCGAGGTGGCCGGCGCCGACGGCGAAACGGTGGACTTGCGCGTCGCCGGCGGCGCCGTCATCCGCGTGGCCGTCCCCGCCGAGCGGCTGCAGGGGCACCGCTTCACGCTCGGGCTACGGCCGGAGCATCTGGTCGTCGACGGGGCCGACGCGCCGCTGCAGGGCGAGGCAGCGGCGGTGGAGAAGCTCGGCAGCGAGAGCTTCCTCTACGTCGACATCGGCCAGGGCTTCCCGCTGGTCGTCAAGGCGCCGGGCGAGGCCCACATCCGCGCCGGCGAACGCGTCGGCGTCACCGTGCCGCCCGAGGCCGGCTACCTCTTCGACCAGCAGGACCGCGCGGTGGTCACCCGCTGACCTTCAGCACGTTGCCGGTGGGCGTGACGGTGGTCGCCTGCCAGCCCTGCGGGCTCTCCCCTTCGGCGATCTCCAGGCGCACTTCGGCGCCGACTTCGAGCCGATCGAAACCGTCGTCCACGACCGCGTTGCGGTGCATGTAGACATCGCCCGTGTCGGTATGGACGAAGCCGTAGCCCTCGTCGTGGAACAGGCGGACGACGTGACCGGTGAGCGGTTCGACGTGTTGCTTGACCTCGCCGCGCACGACCGCGGTCCGGTCCTGAAGGCGGCGCGTCGCGGCGGCAAACGCGTCCCGCAGCGCCACCTTCACGTCCTCGTGGGCGTGATCCTTCGGGCCCGTGCGGGTGACGGCGATCTCGCGGCCCGGCACCGTCAGATCGATCCCGACCCGGTAGAGATCACCCTTGCGGTGGCGATGCTGGGTCCGTTCGACCACCACCCGGCAGCCCTGCAGCTTGGGCACGAACCGCTCCAGCTTGGCCACTTCGTCGCGAATGCGGGCTTCGAGGGCGGGCGAGCTCGCCATGCCGTGAAAAGCAAGTTCCAAAGGCCGTTCCATGCGGCTTCTCCCTGTTGGCCCTCGATGAGACGAGCGGGACGAGGCGGATGGCCTCGACCGCGGCGACGACCTCTTGCCAGGCACCAGCCGCCTCCTCGGCGATGCCGCGCCGGGACCGACAGCG
>JBMCMJ010000316.1:0-3274 GCA_048615135.1 Pseudomonadota bacterium | reverse complement strand
GCCGGTTGCCTCTTGAGGCACGGGCCGATGACGCTCAAGGTCATCGCCGGCATCCACTGGCAGGCGCTCAAGCTGTGGTGGCGGGGTGCTCCGTTTCGTGGCCCCTCCAGCGTGCCCAGCCCGGTGGTCGCCGGCAACAGCGATCGGGGTGGAGACACGACATGAGCGACGCCAACCTCTCCTTGGGTACGAAGAGTGGACGCGCGGCCGCCGATTGGGGGACCCCCGGCATGCGGGTGCTGGCCGCCATGTGCGGCCGGCTGCACCGTGGCCGTCTCGTGGTCGTGGCGCCGGACGGTAGCCAACGGGTGTTCGGCGGCGAAGGGGGCGATGCCCACGAGGCCACGCTGCAGGTCAACCGTCCGCGCCTCGCGTTCCGCGTGCTGCGCGGCGGCGCACTCGGCTTTGCCGAAGCGTATCTGGACGCCGATTTCGACACGCCGGACCTCGCGGCCCTGTTGTCGCTGTTCCTGTCGAACGGCGACGATCTGGCCTACGAATGGCAGGGCAAGGCCTGGGTGCGGGCCATCAAGCGGCTCTATCACCGCCTGCACCCCAATTCCAAGCGCGGCGCCCGGCGCAACATCCACGCCCACTACGACCTGGGCAACGCCTTCTACGCGCTTTGGCTCGACCCGAGCATGACCTATTCGGCCGCGCTGTTCGGCGAGACCGACGACCTGGAGGCCGCACAGCTGCAGAAGTACCGCCAGCTCGCGCGGCTGTTGGACCTGCAGCCCGGCCAGAACGTGCTGGAGGTGGGCTGCGGCTGGGGCGGCTTCGCCGAGGTCGCGGCCAAGGAGTATGGCTGTCGGGTGACGGGCGTCACCATCTCGGAGCAGCAGTTCGCCTTCGCCAAACAGCGCATCGCCCGTGCCGGTCTCGACGACCGGGTCGAGGTGCGCTTTCAGGACTATCGGGACATCGACGGACGGTTCGACGCGATCGCCTCGATCGAGATGTTCGAGGCGGTGGGCGAGGCCTATTGGCCCACCTATTTCCGCTGCCTGCACGAGCGGTTGGCGCCGGGCGGGCGGTGCGGGCTGCAGGTGATCACCATCGCCGACCGCTATTTCGAGGACTACCGCCAGAGCGTCGACTTCATCCAGCGCTACATCTTCCCGGGGGGCATGCTGCCGTCGCCCACCCGGCTGCGTGAGGAAGCGGAACGGGCGGGCCTCGCGCTCGAGCGGGCGGTCGCCTTCGGCAAGGACTACGCCCGCACCCTGGCGACGTGGGCGCAGCGCTTCCAGCGCGCCTGGCCGGAGATCCAGCCCCAGGGCTTCGACGAGCGGTTCCGCCGCACCTGGTCCTACTACCTCGCCTATTGCGAGGCGGGTTTCAGTCTCGGGAGCATCGATGTCGAGCAGGTCGTCTTCAGGCGCCTCGCCTGAGGCCGGCGAGCGGCGGCTGGGCTGGGGGCTGCTCCTCGCCTACGGTGCCCTCGCCCTGCCTCTGGCCGCCCTCAACCTCCCCCTCTACGTCTTTCTCCCCACCTTCTGGGCGAGCGAGCTGGGCGTCGGGCTGACCGCGGTCGGCCTGGCGCTGCTCGCCGCCCGCCTGCTCGACGTCATCAGCGATCCGCTGATCGGCGAACTCAGCGACCGTACACGCACCCGGCTCGGCCGGCGCCGCCCCTGGGTGGTGGCCGGTGCCCCCATCCTGGCGGTCGGCATGGTCGTGCTGTTCCGCCCCTACGAAGGGGCCGGCGGGCTCGACCTCTTCCTGTGGGCGGCCGTCGCCTATCTTGGCTGGACGATGGTGACGCTGCCCTACACGGCCTGGGGCGCCGAACTCTCGCCCGACTACCACGAGCGCACCCGGATCACGACGGTCAGGGAAGCCTTCGTCATCCTGGGGGTCGCCATCGCCGCGTCGCTGCCGGCGCTGCTCGGCGGCGAGGTCGAACTCGGCCGCATCCTCGGCTGGATGGCGCTCGCGGTCATCGTGATCCTGCCGGTCTGCCTCGTCGTCGTGCTGCGCTTCATCCCCGAGCCCCCGGCGCCGGAGGGAGCCGTTCCCGCCTTTCGCCGGGAATTTCGCCATCTCTGGGCCAACCGGCCGTTCCGCACGCTGGTGCTGGCTTTCCTGCTCAACTCGATGGCCAATGGCCTGCCCGCCACCCTCTTCCTGTTGTTCGCCTCGCTGCGCCTGGAGGCGGGCGATGCCACCGGCTGGCTGCTGCTGGTTTATTTTCTGGCCGGCGTTGCCGCGGCCCCCCTGTGGCTCCAATTGTCGTATCGCGTTGGCAAGCATCGGGCGTGGATCCTGTCCATCGTCTGGGCCTGCTGCGTGTTCGCGACGGTGCCGCTGCTCGGCCCCGGCGACGTGGCGTGGTTCTTCCTGATCTGCGCGCTCTCCGGCGCCAGCCTCGGGGCCGACCTCGCGCTGCCGGCGGCGATGCAGGCCGATGTCGTCGACGTCGACCGGACGCTGTCGGGGCGGCAGCGGACCGGCTTTTTCTTCGCCGTCTGGAGCATGGCGACCAAGCTCTCGATGGCGCTGGCGGTCGGCATCGCGTTTCCGGTGCTGGGGGCGGTCGGCTTCGATCCCGCAGGCTCGAACGACGCCACGGCTTTGTGGGCGCTGACGCTGCTCTATGCGGTGGTGCCGATCCCGATCAAGCTGGCGGCGGCTTGGCTCGTGCGCGGCTTCGCGCTCGATGCCGAAGGCCATGCCGCCATTCGTGAACGGCTCTCCACCCAGGGACCGACGCCATGAAAACCAAGCTCGTCAGGTCGTTCGCCGCGTTCGGCCTGCTTCTCCTCCTGATGGGATGCGGTGGCATGAAGATCGAGGATTTCGAGGGCCAGGAGCCCGAGTTCCGTCTGGAGGAGTTCTTCCTCGGCGAGACCAAGGCGTGGGGCTGGTTCGAGGATCGCTTCGGCACCGTGCGCCGCCGCTTCGTCGTCGACGTGACCGGAACGGTCGAGGATGACGTGCTGACCCTCGACGAGGATTTCGTCTACGACGACGGGGAGACCGAGCGGCGCGTCTGGCGACTGACCATCCTGCCCGACGGGCGCTACGAGGGCCACGCCGAAGGCGTCGTCGGCACCGCTTCCGGCCGGGTCGTCGGCCCGGCCCTGAACTGGACCTACACCTTCGACCTGCCGGTCAACGACAGCACGTGGCGGGTCCACTTCGACGACTGGATGATCCAGCAGGACGACGAGGTGGTGATCAACCGCGCCGTCGTCAGCAAATGGGGCTTCACCCTCGGCACCGTCATCCTGTTCTTCAAAAAGCCCGAGGGCTGGCAGGCCGAAATGGA
>JBMCMJ010000315.1:0-3301 GCA_048615135.1 Pseudomonadota bacterium | reverse complement strand
GCCGAGCGTGGCGACGACGGTGTCGCCGGCGCCGGACACGTCGAAGACCTCCTGCGCGGTGGCACGCTTGTGCGCGATCCGGCCGTCCCTGGTCACCAGCGTCATACCCTTTTCGGAACGTGTCACCACCAGCGCGTCGACTACACCGTCGGCCAGGATGCCGCTCGCGGCCGCCTCGACCGCCGCGTCGGTCTCGCAAGGGGGCCCACCGACGATCTGCGCCAGTTCCTTGACGTTCGGCGTCACCACGCTGGCACCGGCATAGCGGTCGAGGCGGCGGCTCTTCGGATCGACCACCACCGGCCGGCCATGGGCCCGCGCCAGTTCGATGACCCGCTGCAGCAATCGGTCGGTCAGCACCCCTTTGGCATAGTCGGACAGGACGACCGCACCACAGCTCGGCAGCAAGGCCGCACAGCGGGCAACAACCATGTCCTCGATCGCCGGATCGATGTCGTGCACCTGTTCCTCGTCGACCCGGAGCAGCTGCTGGCCGGCGGCGACGAAGCGCGTCTTGACGATGGTCGAGCGCGTCGCATCGGCGATCAACGAACCCGACCCGGCACCGAGTTCGTCGACGAGGCCCTGTGCCAGCGCCGCATGGGCGTCGGCGCCGACCACGGCGACGAGCGCCACCTCGCCGCCGAGCGACGCGACGTTGCGGGCGACGTTGCCGACCCCGCCGAGCATGGTCGCCGTGCGCCGGGTCAAGAACACGGGCACCGGTCCTTCCGGCGAGATGCGGTCCACCTGCCCGACGACGAAGCGATCCAGCATCAGGTCGCCGACACAGAGCACGCGGGCGTCACGAAAGGTGTCAATCAGCTCGATCACGGTCCGTCATCCGAGAAACTGGCCAGGTGCCGGCGAACGAACACGATGATGGAGAACATCCATCGTTGCTCTTCGCAGGCCTGCAGGTCGACGGTTAGCGGGTATTCGAGCGTTGCGGTTGCGTAAAGGTCAATCCGCCCGCCCGGACATCATGGTATCGGCATCGCGCGGCCGCGCCCCCGCCGCCAGCACCTCGGCCGCCGCCGCGGCGACGTCGTCGAGCGGGACGTGGCCGACGCCGCGCGCATCGTGCAGCACCCGGTGACCCGGTCCGTAGGGAAACCACATGCGCGGCCGATTGTAATTGCCGAACACGACGACGCACGGCACCCCCCGGCTCGCCGCCAGATGCATCGAGCCGCTGTCGTGACCCAGATGCATGTCGACGTGATCGAGCACCGCGGCGCTCTCGCGCGGGCTCAGTCGGCCGCAGAGGTTCAGCCGCTCCCCCTGCCAATGCTGCAGCAACGCCTCGCTGCGCTCGGCCTCGACCTCGGCTCCGAGCATGACCAGCGCATGGCCGCGCGCGGTCGGCGCCAGCCGCTCGAAAAGCGCGCGCCAGTTGGCGTCGCCCCAATCCTTCTCGATCGCCCGCGCGCCGATGCTGGCGGAGACCACCGGACGCCCGCCGGTCAAGGGCGCGAGCGCCGCCGCCGCCGCCCGGCGCTCGTCCGCCGTGAGCCGCAGGTCCCAAACGGCCGGGTCGTCGAGATCGATCGCTCCCAAGGCGTGCAGCGTCCGCACCAGCCGCTCCGCCTCGGGCTCGACCAGCCCACTCGCCGGATCGACCCGATTGCGCAACAGATCGTCGGTCAGTGGGGCGCCGATCACCCTGCGAATGCCGCACAGGCGGAAGAAGAGGACGTCGCGCCGGACCGTCGCCAGCGACGGCCGCGGGCAGAGATAGACCAGCTCGCGGGCACCGAGGGCACGGATGTCGGCGATCGAGCGCCAGACGTCGCCGAGCCGGCGCATCTGATAGGGGTAGCTGACGTGGCCGTGGACGAGCCCGCTATGCTCGAGGATCATGCCGACCGGCGCCGCCTTGGTGGAGGGGACCACGTTGGTCACCAAGAGCCGCTCGTGGTCGGGAAACGCTGCCGCGATCCGATGAAAGCACGGCAGCGCCACGACGGTATCGCCGAGGCTGCCCAAACGATGGATCAGCAGTCGTTGCATCCGTTCCCTCGAACCTGCACGCGCGCCGAGTCCCGCCCGGCGCGCGCCCGTCCATGCCATGGGCGGGCGTGACTGTCACCGCAGTTGCCGGCGGACGGGGCGAAGGCACGCCCCTTTTCCGCGTTGCCCCGTTGCCGCCTAAGGCAGCCCGAACAGGTTTGCGGCCGCCGCCAGATCGGACACGACCGCATCGGCCCGATCGGCGGCTTCGACGGCGGTGCGCGCACCGTAGCCTGTGGTCACCAAGACGGCCCGTGCGCCGACGGCAGCGGCGAGACCGAGGTCCGAAGCCTTGTCGCCGACGACCACGCTGCGGGCAGGGTCGAGGCCCAACTCGGCGACCGCCCGCTCGACCAGACCGGGCATCGGCTTGCGGCAGCGGCAGTGGGCTTCGGGCGCGTGCGGACAGTGGTAGATGCCGTCGAGGGTGACGCCTTCGGCGGCCAGGAGTTCGACCATCCGCCCGCTCACCCGGGCGTAATCGGCCTCGGTCAGGAGACCGCGGCCGATCCCCGACTGGTTGGTCACGACGACGAGCTTGATTCCGGCCGCGGCGAAACGCCGGAGACCCGCGGCGGCCCCCGTCTCCAAGGCGACCTTGGCCGGATCCTTCGGATAGTGCCGGTCGACGATCACCGTCCCGTCGCGGTCGAGGAACAGGACCGCCGGCCGGGGAGCTTCAGACCAGGCCGAGTTCACGTTCGAGCGCGCCGCAAAGGAGATGGCCGAGGGTGATGTGCATTTCCTGGATACGCGCGGTGGTCGAGCTCGGCACCGCAATCAGGTGATCGCAGAGATCGGCCATGCGGCCGCCGCCGATTCCGGTGAGGCCCACGGTCACCGCCCCCTTGTCCCGCGCCATGGCGAGCCCGAGTATGACGTTCTGGCTGTTGCCCGAGGTGCTGAGGCCGATGGCGACGTCGCCCTCGCGCACCAGGGCTTCGACCTGCCGGGCGAAGACCCGGTCGAAGCCCAGATCGTTGCCGGCGGCGGTCAGCGCGGAAGTGTCGGTCGTCAGGGCGATCGCGGCGATCGGCAACCGATCCCGGACGTAGCGAATGGTCAGTTCGGTGGCGAGGTGCTGGGCATCCGCGGCACTGCCGCCATTGCCGAAGAACAGGAGCTTGCCGCCGGCGCGCACCGCCGCCACGGTGGCGGCGAGCATGGCCGTGAACGGTTCGCGCAGCTCACCGAACGTCGCCTGCGCCGCCGCGAGGTGCGCTTCTCCCTCCGCCTGCCAATACTGCTCGACGTCGAATGCACCCATCGCTCTCGGCTCCTGCTTCGC
>JBMCMJ010000314.1:0-3312 GCA_048615135.1 Pseudomonadota bacterium | reverse complement strand
CCGATGGTGCCGGTCGGCGCGATCACCGAGACCTGGGCGTTGCGCACCCCGTGCTTGTCGGCGAGCTCGAGCGCACGGTCCCAGGAGGCGCCGGCGGCGGCGGCCAGCTCCGGCAGCGGGCAATTGGCGCGGTCGAGGGCAACCGGCAGGGTCTGCAGCTGCTCGTAGCCCTTGGCCATGCCGTGCGCCGCGCGGCGGTGGTTGCGCAGGACGCGCAAGGTCGCGTCCTTGTTGTCGGCGTAGCCCGGAAACGGCCCGATCTCGGCGGCGATCTCGGCCGAGGTGGCATAGGACGTGCCGGTCATGATGGCGGTGAGGGCACCACAGAGTGCCCGGCCCTCGTCGCTGTCGTAGCCGAGGCCGAGCGACATGAGGAGGCCACCCAGATTGGCGTAGCCGAGGCCGAGGGTGCGGTAGCGCCAGGACAGCTCGGCGATCTTCTCGCTCGGGAACTGGGCCATCAGCACCGAGATCTCGAGCACGAGGGTCCAAAGGCGCACGGCGTGCTGGTAGGCCTCCAGCTCGAAGCGGCCGTCGGGGGTGCGGAAGGTCATCAGGTTCAACGACGCCAGATTGCAGGCGGTGTCGTCGAGGAACATGTACTCCGAGCACGGGTTGGAGGCGTTGATCCGCCCGCCCGCGGGGCAGGTGTGCCAGTCGTTGATGGTGGTGTCGAACTGGATGCCCGGATCGGCCGAGGCCCAGGCGGCGAGCGCCACCTTGTCCCAAAGCTCGCGGGCCTTGACGGTCTTCGCCACCTTGCCATCGGTGCGGCGGACCAGCTTCCACTCGCCATTGGCGACCACCCGGTTGAGGAAGTCGTCGGTAACGCGGATCGAATTGTTGGAATTCTGCCCGGCGACGGTGACGTAGGCGTCGCTGTCCCAGTCGACGTTGTAGGTCGGCACCTCGATCTCGCCGAAACCCTGCTTGGCGTAGAGGATCGCCGTCTGCAGGGCGGCCTCGGGCAGGAGCGCCTTGCGCCCTTCCTTGATGGCGCGGCGGAGGTCCGGATTGCGGGTCGGATCGAAGCGGTCGTCGCCGTCGGCGAGCCCGTCGTGGCAGGCCTTCAGGATCGCGTTCAGGTGCTTGGCGAGCAGTTTCGAGCCGGCGACGAGGGCCGCGACCTTCTGCTCCTCGATCACCTTCCACATCACGTAGTCTTCGATGTCCGGGTGGTCCGCATCCACCACGACCATCTTGGCGGCACGCCGCGTGGTGCCGCCCGACTTGATCGCACCGGCCGCCCGGTCGCCGATCTTGAGGAAGGACATCAGGCCCGACGACTTGCCACCGCCCGAGAGCGGCTCGTTTTCGCCGCGCAGGTTGGAGAAGTTGGTGCCGGTGCCGGAGCCGTACTTGAAGAGCCGCGCCTCGCGGACCCAAAGGTCCATGATGCCGCCGTCGTTGACCAGGTCGTCCTGGATCGACTGGATGAAGCAGGCGTGCGGTTGGGGGTGGGCGTAGGCCGAGGTCGAGCGGCGCACCTCGCCGGTCTCGGGATCGGCGACGTAGTGGCCCTGGGCCGGGCCGTCGATGCCGTAGGCCCAGTGCAGGCCCGTGTTGAACCACTGGGGCGAGTTGGGCGCCGCCATCTGCAGGGCGAGCATGGCGCGCATCTCGTCGAAGAAGGCGCGGGCGTCGGCCTCGCCGTCGAAATAGCCCCCCTTCCAGCCCCAATAGGTCCAGGTGCCGGCCAGCCGGTCGAACACCTGCTTGGCGCTGACCTCGCCGCCGACCCCGGCACCCTCGGCCGCGACCCGACGCTGCAGCCACTCGGGCACGCCGGCCTCGGCGACGCGCTTCAGCGCCGAAGGCACGCCCGCCTTCCTGAAATATTTCTGCGCCAGGACGTCGACCGCCACCTGCGACCAAGCCTCGGGCACTTCCAGCTCGTCGAGCCGGAAGACGATCGAGCCGTCCGGGTTCCGGATCTCGCTCACGGCTTTCCTGAAGGCGATGCCGTCATAGGCATCGCTGCCGGCCTCGGTGAAACGTCGTTCGATCCGCATCGGTCCTGTCTCCCGTTCGAGGTCCGTCCCGTTGGCGCCCGGCAGGTGCTCCACCGGCTCAGCCCCGACTGAGGCCGCTGGAGACCCACTCGTCATCCCGTTTTATCCACAAGCCGGGAAAAGAGCCTTTCGCCAACCCGCCAGCGTCTTCACCCGTCCCCATGTGAACGCAAACCCACCCCCATATCTAGGGGTCTTTGTCCGCCGACGCGCAAAATCTTGTGGAAAAAGCCGTTCGCCAGCGGTGCATCACCCTTAGCACGACTACCGCGTCGCGGCGAGGGGCGGCATGCGGTGCCGCTCGTCCTCTCAATGGGTTCGACCAAAAACCTCGCCTGCCGGCGGAGGTCGGGCCTCCACTCCGCGTTGCTGGAGGCTGATCTCCAGCGCTGGAGAGCGAATTCGACCGAACGGCACGCGACCTTCGGCGTCTGGACCGCCCGGCGGCGAGCGCCCATAGTCCGCCGCGAGCGATTTCCAGCGATACCGAGGACGACGGCTGCATGTTGCGTTGGCTCAGCTTCAACCGGCTCGGCACCTATCTCCTGACGCGCCGCCACGGCGAGCGCGTCGGCGAGGACGAGTTCGGCAACGCCTATTATCGGGAGCGAGGCGCCAACGACTGGCGGCGTGAGCGGCGGTGGGTGGTCTACGCACCGGGTGTGGAGCCCGAAGGCTCGCTGGTGCCGCCCG
Organism: Pseudomonadota bacterium; assembly: GCA_048615135.1. Classification (GTDB taxonomy): domain Bacteria; phylum Pseudomonadota; class Alphaproteobacteria; order Geminicoccales; family Geminicoccaceae; genus RECO01. The sequence goes on along the minus strand of JBMCMJ010000314.1, from coordinate 607 downwards.
GCTGGGCGGGCTGGCTGCACCGTCGGCTGCGCTACGCCCCGAGCGAGCGGCCGCTGCCGGCACCGCGCTGGGAGCGCGAGCACCTGCCCAATCTCACCGGTACGGCCGAGGCCTACGTGCCCGCCGGTCACGTTCGCCGCGGCGGCAAGCGGGCGAAGGCGACGGGTGACTACGAGGCCTGGACCCCCTGAGCGGGGCGCTCTGCGGGTGGCTCAGGCGTCCGCGCGGAGACGGCGCTCGACGGCCGCGAGTTCGGCGAGCCCGCTGAACGACTCCGGCGGCTGCAGACCGGAAATCACATAGGATTCGGCGACGATCGCGACCGGAATCTCGCTCGCGCCGGCGAGGCGAGCGGCGCGGTCGGCACGCGCGACCGCCTCCAGTTGCGCGGGCGCCGCACGGATCAGGTCGCCCGCACGGGATGGGCCGAGCACACCCGCAACGGCCGTCCGGAGATCCTCCGCGCCGGCCAGCGGTCGTCCCTGGGCGAAACGATGGGCGAACAGCGTCTCCACCACATGGGCCAGCTCGGCCGGTCCGGCCGCGAGGACCATGGCATGGGCGAGCCGGCTGTCGATCGGCTGGCGGAGCGCGTCCGCGCGAAACG
>JBMCMJ010000313.1:0-3323 GCA_048615135.1 Pseudomonadota bacterium | reverse complement strand
GCAGATGAAATCGCGGTCGATGGCCGAGGCCACCGCCCGGCGCAGATGCACGTTGTCGAACGGGGCGGTCTGCCGGTTGAACGGCGCGTAGAAGATGCCCGCACTCGGGATCATCGCCCCTTCGTACTCCGGCTGCGCAACGGTCGGCGCGAAGTCCTTGGGTGGGCAGGTACCGATGATGTCGACTTGGCCGGTCTGCAGGTTGGCCAGCTGCGTGGCGCCATCGGCGATGCGCACCAGCCGGATCTTCTTCTGCAAGGGCTCGCCCAGATAGTAGTCGGACTTGGCCTCCAACTCGATCACGACGTCGGGCTCGAACCGGGTCACCACGTACGGACCGGAGCCGACAATGGTGTCGTAGATCGCATCGTGGTCGGTGCCGGCCGGAAGCAGACCCATGTACTTGGTGAGATACATCAGCCAACCGGACCAGGGCCGCTCCAGCTGGAACGACACGCGGTGCGTGTCTTCGATCGTGACGCCTTCCATGAAGGCACGGAAATCACCGCGGCGGCGGCCCTTCTCCAGATAGAGTTCGAACGAATAGGCCACGTCCTCGGCCGTCAACTTCTTGCCGGTGGCGAAAACCACGTCGTCGCGGAGATCGAAGGTGTAGCGCAGCCCATCCGCCGAAATCTCCGGCATCGCCTTGGCCACCTCGGGGCGCAGGCTGCCGTCGGCGGCGGTGTAGACGAGATTGCTGTAGGTCAGGATCGGCAGGGCGCCGAAGTCGTGGTTGGAGTAGTCCCACGGGTGCAGATGCGGCAGCGCGCCCAGGATCGAGGCGGTCAGGAAGCCGTCCCCGCGGGGATTGGCGAAGCCGGGCCGCGAGCCGAGGCCGGTGGCAAGGCCGAAGGCACCCGCACCCGCGAGCTTCAGTGCGGTGCGACGATCGGAGGCGAAACGGTGCATGGGGCGGTCTCCTTGGCGGGGATGACGGTCAGGCGCCGGGGAAGGGATGGTGGGTGCGCCAGTGCTGCGCGATGTCGAGCCGGCGGGTGATCCACACCCCCTCGTGGCCCATCACGTAGTCGAGAAAGCGCTCGAGGCCGGAGGCACGCGCCGGATGGCCGACGAGCCGCATGTGCAGGCCCACCGACATCATCTTCGGCTGCGTCTTGCCCTCGCGCCACAACATGTCGAACCCGTCCTTCAAGAATTCGAAGAACTGGCCGCCGGTGGCGATTCCGCCCCGGTTGAACTTGCCGTCGTTGTGGGTGAGGCTGTAGGGGACCACGAGGTGCGGCTTGCCGTCGACCACCGTCCAGTAGGGCAACTCGTCGTCGTAGGCGTCGCTGTCGTAGAGAAAGCCCCCCTCCTCGACGACCAACTTGCGGGTGTTCACGCTCGGGCCGTAGCGGCAGTACCAGCCGAGCGGCCGATCGCCGACCGTCTCTCGCAGCGAGGCGATCGCCTTCAGGATATGCTCGCGCTCCTCGGCCTCGCTCAGGTGGTAGTGCGGCACCCAGCGCCAGCCGTGGCAGCAGACGTCGAAGCCCGACGCCTTTATGGCGGCCGCGGCCTTGGGGTTGCGCTCGATGGCAAGCGCGCAGCCGAACACCGTCATCGGCAGACCGCGTTCCTGGAAGAGGCGCATCAGCCGCCAGAAACCGACTCGCGAGCCGTAGGCGAACATGCCCTCGCCCGCGAGGTCGCGGCCGTTCACGCCCGGATCGAGCGGTGCCTCGGTCAGGGCGGTCTCCGTGTAGCCCTCGCCGTCCTGCACCGACGGTTCCGAGCCCTCCTCGTAGTTCATCACGAAATTGAGGGCGATGCGGGCACCATTCGGCCATTTCGGGTCGGGCGGCGTGTCGGCGTAGCCGATCAGGTCACGGTCGTAGGCGGTCATGCGCGCGGCTCCCCGGGCAGTACGGTCAAGGGTGCGATGTCGACGAATTCCTCGTCTCCCGGACTGCCGTCGCGCCACATGAACACGGCGAAGCCGGCGGGCGCTTCGAGCACGGTGAGCGGGTGATGCCAGACATCGGCGCCGTAGGTGACGCCGACGCCACCCTCGGCGACGAAGGCGCGGGCGCGGGTCATGTCGGGGCCCCCGCCGGCGGCGTGCGGGGCGACGAGGACCAGGAAGGGGATGGGTGCGAGGGGCACGAAGGACTGCGAACTCGCGGGATGTCGCTCCATCTGCACCGCGGTGAGCGGCAGGTTTTTTGCGGCCTCTACCCGCGACAGGGACAGGCTCGGCCCCACATTCGGTCGATCGTTGCGCAGGCTGGTGTCGAAATAGACCCGGCCCGCTCCGGCCGGTGGTTCCAAGACGTCGCCGAACGGCCGGAAGGCTTCGACGGTCAAGGGTTCGACGCGGATTTGCTCGGGCATGAGACGCCTTTTCGTCCAGTGTTCCCCTGGTATACCGCAAGCGATGCAACGTGCGTGCCAGCTTGGCAAGCCTACTTCACCCGGGCCGAAAACGGCGTCCCGCGTCCACCCCTGCGCATTTCTCGAGCGAGGTGCACCCGATGCACCCACTGCGAGGGCCGGCGATCTCGCGCCTGCCGTCCCTTCTGGTGCCTTTGGGGGCTTCGGCGGCTGGGCTAGGGTGGTGTGGATCGTCGAAGGAGCCGAGGTCGTGGTCACCGTTTTGTGCATCAAGTGGGGCACCGCCTACGGCGCTCCCGACGTCAACGTGCTGCGGGCGATGGTGGCGCGGCATCTGCGGCTGCCGCATCGCTTCGTCTGCCTGACGGAGCGGCCCGAGGGGATCGATCCGGCGGTCGAAATCCGGCCGTTGCCGGAGATGCGGTTGCCGAAGAACCCGGATGCCAATGGCGGCTGGCGCAAGATCGGCGTGCTGTCACGGGCCTATGCGGACCTGCCCGGACCAATCCTGTTTCTCGACCTCGACGTGGTCGTCACCGGGAGCCTGGATGTGTTCTTCGAGCATCCGGGCCGGTTCTGCATCATCGAGAACTGGACCACCCCGTTCCAGCGGATCGGCAACAGCTCGGTGTTCCGCTTCGAGCCGGGCCGCGAGGCCTACGTCCTCGATGCCTTCGAGGCCGATCCGGACGCGGCGATCGCGAGCGTCGACAACGAGCAGATCTACGTCAGCCGCCACGTCGAGGAGCTGGTCTGGTGGCCCAAGGCGTGGGTCCGCAGCTACAAGTTCCACTGCCTGCGTCCCGGTCCCCTGGCGCGGTTCCTGCCGCCGCGCCTGCCGCGCGGCTGCCGGATCGTCGCCTTTCACGGCAAGCCCAAGCCGGACGAAGCCATCGCGGGCTCGTGGATCGACAAGAAGGGGCGGCCGGTGCAGGTCCGCTCCGCCCCCTGGCTCGCCGAGCACTGGCGGCTTTGACGCAGCCCTG
>JBMCMJ010000312.1:0-3328 GCA_048615135.1 Pseudomonadota bacterium | reverse complement strand
CGCAACCAGGGCTTCATGACCGGCTTCGGCATCGACGTGCAGGACCCGACCCGGATCGGCGACGAGGACGATCCGCGGATCGTCGGGTCCGACGTCACCAACGGCAACGAGGAGGGCGGCCGCACGGCGATGGAGAACCTGCTCCAGCGCGATCCGTCCATCAACGTCGTCTACACCATCAACGAGCCCGCCGCCGCCGGCGCCTACGAGGCGCTGCGGGCGATGGGCCGGCAGGATGACGTGCTCCTGGTCTCGGTCGACGGTGGCTGCCCCGGCGTGCGCAACGTGCAGGAGGGCATCATCGGTGCCACCGCCATGCAGTTCCCGCTGCTGATGGCGTCGCTCGGCATCGAAGCCATCAACGCCTTCGCCGAGACCGGCGAGAAGCCCGCCACCACCGAGGGGCTCGACTTCTTCGACACCGGCGTCGAGCTGATCACCGACCAGCCGGTCGAGGGGCTGCCGTCCCTGACCTCCGAGGAAGGCCTCGCCCGCTGCTGGGGTTGATCCTCGGAGTCGAGCCAGCGTTCGAGTAACAAGAAGCAGGGGGCTTTCGGCCCCCTGCACCCCCGACCGGCGGCTGACGCCGCCGGCTCGCTGATCAGGGGTGAGGGAGGCATCATGAGCGCGAGCGACGCCAAGGGCGGCGACGACGGCTTCGCCCGGTTCGAGGGGCCGCGAAAGACGCCGCTCGGGCACGTGCAGGGCTTTCTGCACGCCAACCCGACCATGGTGCCGGTGATCGTACTGGCGCTCAGCCTCGCCGTCTTCGGCGTGCTCGCGGGCGAGCGGTTCTTCTCGCCCTTCAACCTCTCCTTGATTCTGCAGCAGGTGTCCATCATCGGCATGCTGGCGGCGGCGCAGAGCCTGATCATCCTGACCGCCGGGATCGACCTCTCGGTCGCGGCGATCATGGTCCTCACCTCCGTGATCGTCGGCAAGCTCGGGGTCGAGTTCGGCCTGCCTGCACCCCTGGCGCTCGTCGTCGGCTTCGTCGTCGGGACCGCCTGCGGCATGCTGAACGGCGTCCTGGTGACGCGCCTTCGCCTGCCGCCCTTCATCGTCACCCTCGGCACGTGGAACATCTTCTTCGCGCTGAATCTGTGGCTCTCGGGTGCCCAGTCGATCCGCAGCCAGGACATCGACGCCGAAGCCCCGCTGCTGAAGATCTTCGGCGAGAGCTTCCGGGTGGCCGGCGCCAACGTGACCTACGGCTCGGTGCTGATGGTCGTGCTGTTCCTGGTCCTCTGGTACCTGCTGACCAAGACCGCGTGGGGACGCCACGTCTATGCCGTGGGCGACGACAAGGCGGCCGCCGAGCTTGCCGGTATCCGCACCGATCGTGTGCTCGTCTCGGTCTACGCGTTGGCAGGCTTGATCTGCGCGATTGCCGCCTGGGCCGCCATCGGCCGGGTCGGCTCGATCAGCCCGCAGTCGTTCTACGAAGGCAATCTGCAGGCGATCACCGCCGTGGTGATCGGCGGCATCTCGCTGTTCGGCGGCCGTGGCTCGATCATGGGGGCGCTGTTCGGCGCCCTGATCGTGGGCGTCTTCCAGTCGGGTCTCAGGCTCGCCGGGGTCGACGTCCTCTGGCAGGTCTTCGCCATCGGCTGGCTGATCATCATCGCCGTCGCCATCGACCAATGGATCCGGAAGGTGTCCGCATGAGCCCCGCCCCGATCCTCGCCGCCCGCGGCCTGACCAAGCGGTTCGGCCGCGTCACCGCCCTCGACCGCTGCGACTTCGAGCTCTACCCGGGCGAAATCCTGGCGGTCATCGGCGACAACGGCGCCGGCAAGTCGACCCTCATCAAGGCCCTGTCGGGGGCGGTGGCTCCCGACGAGGGGACGATCGAGCTGGACGGCCGAAAGGTCCGCTTCGGCTCGCCCTTGGAGGCGCGCGCGGCGGGCATCGAGACCGTCTACCAGAACCTCGCGCTCTCGCCGGCCCTCTCCATCGCCGACAACATGTTCATGGGCCGCGAAATCCGCCGCACCGACTGGCTGGGCCGCTGGTTCCACCTGCTCGACCAAGCGGCCATGCGGCGCATCGCCAGGGACAAGCTCGCCGAACTCGGCCTCATGACCATCCAGAACATCGACCAGCCGATCGAGACCCTCTCGGGCGGACAGCGCCAGGGCGTCGCCGTTGCCCGTGCCGCCGCCTTCGGCTCCAAGGTGGTCATCATGGACGAGCCGACCGCCGCCCTCGGCGTCAAGGAAAGCCGCAAGGTGCTGGAGCTGATCCTCGACGTGAAGGCCCGCGGCCTGCCGATCGTGCTGATCTCGCACAACATGCCCCACGTCTTCGAGGTCGCCGACCGCATCCACATCCACCGCCTCGGCCGGCGGCTGTGCGTGATCGACCCGAAGGCGCACACCATGTCCGATGCCGTGGCCTATATGACCGGCGCCAAGGAACCGGCCGAGCTGCAGGCGGCGTAGGCGAAGGGAAGAAAGGCCAGGGGGACTTGATGGTCCCCCTGGAACCCCCGGCAGCGGCGTTGCCGCTGCACGTCTTCGGGGGTGCTGGGGGCCAAAAGCCCCCCGATCCCTTATCGCTTCGGCAGCGGGATGAACTCGATCTCGTCGCCGGGGCGGAAAACAAGCAGTTGGCCGGGGCCGAAGCGGTCGCCCTTGATGTCGATCTCGCCCTGGACGGTGTCGATCGCGCGTTCCTCGTACGTGGGCTCGATCCGGGCTCAGCCGAAAACGAGGCCGGTCACCACGACGCCGACCCAGGCCGAGACCGCCGTGAGGGCGGTACCCCAGGCGAGGTCGGTGGCGACCATCCGCGGGTGCCAGTCGCGCATCACGGCGTAGCTGGTGAACTCGTAGGTCCCATAGGCGACAGCACCCAGGATCGCGCCGTCGAGCAGGGCCTGGCCGGGTTGTCCGGCCTCCAGCGCCGGCAGCGAGACCAGCCAGACAAGGCCTGCCACGTAGAACAGATAAAAGACGGCGGCGACCGCCATCCGCGGCTCCGCCAGCAACTGCTCGCCCAGATGGCGGCGAAACAGCGGGCCGATCACCCGACCGAGCATCACGCTGTCCAGAACCAGGAAGGTCACGGCGGTCGCGAGGTAGAGAACGACGATCGACATGGGCGCTCCGGGCAATGGGTGTCGGACAGCAACGCGCCGACCGGCTTTTGGTTCGTGCGCTCGAGGCCGAAGCCGCCCCGGTGCAATGACGCATTCGGAAGGATCGGGGGGACTTGATGGTCCCCCCGCGCCCCCCCGGCGATGGCGTTGCCATCGCCACTTGGTCGAGGGATGGCGTTGCCATCGCCACTTGGTCGAGGGATGGCGTTGCCATCGCCACCAAGT
>JBMCMJ010000311.1:0-3359 GCA_048615135.1 Pseudomonadota bacterium | reverse complement strand
GCGGCCGTGGATGGTGTGGAAGCCGTAGCTCGCGACGTAATAGGGAAAGCGCGACGAGCAGCCGATGCCGGAGATGAACGCCGTCCGGTCCGGGTCCAGCCCCAACTTGGCGACGGTCTCCAGCACCGCTTTCAGGATGGCATAGTCGCCGCAACCGGGGCACCAGCGAACCTCCATCTCGGAGGCCCAGTCCTTGGCCGTGCGCGCCTGGGGTTCGTGGGTCAGGGTATCGCTCATGCCACCGCTCCGAGGCGGGCCAGCTCTTGGCGGACCCGCTCCTTGATTTCGCGGACCTGGAAGGGCCGGCCCGATACTTTGGTCAGCGAGGCCACCGAATGGCCGTAGCGCCCCTGCAGCAGGAAGGCGAGCTGGCCCATGTTCATCTCGCAGACCAGGACGTGGGGAAAGCGCGACAGCAACGGTCCGAGGTCGTTGGCGAAGGGCGCCAGATGGCGCAGGTGCAGATGCGCCGCGCGCACGCCCTCGGCGCGCAGCTCGGCCGTGGCCTGGGCGAGCGCCCCCTTGGTCGAGCCCCAGCCGACCAGCAGCAGGTCGTCGCCGACCTCGCCCACCTCCAGCACCGTGTCGGGCAGAAAATCGGCGATCCGCCGCACCCGTTCCTGCCGCAATTCGGTCATCCGCTGGTGGTTTTTCGGATCGTACGAAACCGCCCCCGAGCCGTCGGCGCGCTCCAGCCCGCCGATCCGGTGCCGGCCACCCTCGGTTCCTGCGGGGATCCAGGGCCGCGCCAGCGTTACCGGGTCGTGCTGGTAGGGCGAGCGGCCGGCCGGATCGGCCAGCGGGATCGCCGGCAGCGAGGCCACGTCCGGCACCCGCCAGGGTTCGGCCGCATTGGCCAGATAGCCGTCGGTGAGCAGGATCACCGGGGTCATGTGGGTCAGCGCGATGCGGATCGCCTCGATGGCACAGTCGAAGGCATCGCCCGGGCTCGACACCGCGACCACCGGCAGCGGCGCGTCGGCGTTGCGGCCGAGCGTGGCCTGAAAGAGGTCCGACTGCTCGGTCTTGGTCGGCAGGCCGGTCGAGGGTCCGCCGCGCTGCGCGTTGACCACCACGAGCGGCAGTTCGGCGGCGATGGCGAGGCCGAGCATTTCGGTCTTGAGCGCCATGCCGGGACCCGAGGTGCCCGTCACCCCGAGCTTGCCGGCGTAGGAGGCGCCGAGCGCCACGCCGATCGCCGCGATCTCGTCCTCGGCCTGGAACACGTCCACCCCGTAGGCGCCGAGCTTGGCGAGGGTGTGCAGCATCGAGGTGGCGGGGGTGATGGGGTAGGAGCCGTAGAGCAGGTCGACCCCGGCGAGCCTCGCGCCGGTCACGAGGCCGAGGCAGAGCGCGTCGGCGCCGTTGATCGAGCGATAGCGGCCCGGCGGCAAGGGCGAGCCGACGACGCCCAGGATCGGCTCGATGCGGCCGAGTTCGGCCGTCTCGCCGAAGGCGTGGCCCGCTTCGAGGGCCAGGCGGTTGGCCCGGGCGACGGGGCCCTCGAAGCGCCGCTCGATCCAGCTGCGCGTGGCCGCGACGTCGCCGCCGGTGAGCCAGAGGACCAGCCCGAGGGTCCAGAAATTACGCGAGCGCCCGGCTTCCCGCGCCGAGACCCCGGCCTCCTTGACCGCCGCCACGGTCAGCTTCTGGATGTCGAGGGCGATCACCCGAAAGCCGTCGAGGGAGCCGTCGGTCGTCGGATCGACCTCGTAGTGGGCTTTCTTCAGGTTGCGGTCGGTGAAGGCCGATTGGTCGACGATGATCACGCCGCCGGGCTGCATCTCCTCCAGATTGACCTTGAGGGCCGCCGGGTTGAGGGCCACCAGCACGTCGACCAGATCGCCCGCCGTGCGCACGCGGTTACGGCCGAGCTGCACCTGAAAGGCGCTGACCCCGTAGGTCGTGCCGGTCGGGGCGCGGATCTCGGCCGGGAAGTCGGGGAACGTGGAGAGATCGGCGCCCGTGAGCGCCGCTGCCGCCGAATACCGCCCTCCCGTGACCTGAATGCCGTCGCCGCTGTCGCCCGCGAACCGCACCACCAGGGCGCGCGCGGTCCCGTGTTCGGCGTTCATCCTTTTCCTTTCGACACCACCCATGACCGGGTCCCGTGGCTCCGGTCAGTTGTTCTGCACTTGGTCCACGGTCGATGCCTTCGCCACCGCCACGATCGTCGAAGGCATCCTTTGCCAAGCGGCGCAAAGGGCGTAGACCGCTGGGGTATGACGCCCGAGCAAGTCATCGATGCCCTGCAGGCGGCCCGACCGATGGGCCCCCTCGAACTCACGGCCCTCCTGGCTGCCGCCGAAGACCATGCCGACGTCCTGGCCGCGCAGGTCGTCGACCTCGCCGAGCGCGCCGCCGGCGGTGTCTATCTGCTGCCCGGCGAGGAAAATCTGCTGCACATCGGCCTGTTCGTCCTGGCCAAGCTGGAGCGCGTCGACGTCGCCCCGGCGCTTCGCCGGCTGGTCGACGCCGAAACGGTGATCCTGGAGCGCGTGTTCGGCTTCGAGGCCAGCAGCATCGGGGCGAGCCTGCTCGTCTCGCTGCATCGCCACGACCCGGAGCCGCTGTGCGCGATGGTGCTGGATCCGGCGCTCGGGGACGACGCCCGTCTGATCGCTTGGCTCGCCTCGACCCGCCTTTGCCTCGACGGCCATATCAGCCGCGAACGGATGATCGACCTCCTGCGCAGCTTCGATGCCGCCCGGCCGGGCGAGCCGGGTGACCTCGCGTGGTACGGCTGGCAGAACGCGATCGCCTATCTCGGCCTCGAAGAACTGCGCTCGACCCTCGAGGCCGCGTGGAGCGACGATCGGCTGGGCGAGACGGTCAGCGAGGAAGACCGGGACGACATCCGGGCGGACCTCGCCTGGAGTGCGGCGCATCCGGGCGATCCCTCGCGGCTGGAGACCCAAGAGCACATCGCCCCGGTCACCGATCTTTTGGAGAGCCTGAGCTGGCTGGTCGCCGAGGCCCCGGCCAAGCGAGCGAGACCCGAGGCGTCGAAGGATCCGGCCGCGGCCATCGCCCTCGACGACGACGAGCAGGGCTGGCTGGCGGGCTTTCTGGCCTCCTCCAACGCGCCTGCGACGGCCATGCCGCTGGAGGCGGTCGACGGCTTCTTCGCCGCCCTGGTCGCCGGCCCGGCCACGGTGCTCCCTTCGGAATACCTGCCCGTTCTGTGGGGCGATGCGGAGCCGGTGTTCGAATCGATGGCGCAGGCCGAGCACGTCACCGGCCTGCTCATGCGGCACTGGAACGCGGTCGCGGCCCGTCTCGCGGCCGGCTTGGCGCACCGGCCCCTGTTGTTTCCGGGCACGCTCGACCAGACGGGACGGATGTGGGCGCGCGGCTTT
>JBMCMJ010000310.1:0-3360 GCA_048615135.1 Pseudomonadota bacterium | reverse complement strand
CGCTACGCTGCCTTCGAAAGCAACAAGAAGAACGTCGTTGGTCGCCTCCGCCCCACCGCATCGGCCCCCCGCGTCATCGCCACGGCTGCCCACGCTGTTCGCGCTCGGGCAGTTCCGCCGGGTGGTGTTGGCCGGGCTGGCGAGCGGGACGCTTCGCTGGCTCGAGCTGCTGGCGATCGGCGTATTCGTGTTCGCCGCGACGGGACGTGCATTCGACGTCGCGTGGTTCTTTTTCCTGCGCATGTTGCCGATGCTCGGTCTCGGCATCGCCATCGGCACGGCGCTCGGCTACGTCGAACTGCGCCGCCTCTACCGCTCGGCCTTGCTGGCACTGGCATGCACCTACCTCGTGCTGTTCGCGCTGGAAGCGTCATCGCTGCTCCGTCTGTGGCACGTCGGCGTGGGCTGCGTGCTCAGCGGCCTTTTCTGGGCGCTCGACCTGCCGCTGCGGCGACTGATGCTGATGGACGCGGTCGGTGCGGAGCGGGTGACGGGGGCCATGGGATGGGAGGCGGCAGCGCAGAACCTGACCCGCGTCGTCGGTCCGTTCGTCGGTGGCACCGTGTTCGCTGCGCTCGGCCTCGGCGGGATCTATCTCCTGGGCTCGGCCATGGCCGTCGGCCTGTGGGCCTATGCCGGCCGGCTGTCGCCGGTCGCGCGGGCGATGGATCGCGGTGGCGCCGGCTTCGTGGAGACCGTGCGCGAGGGCATCGGCTTCGCCCGCGGCCATCCGCTGGTGTGGCTGGTCCTGGCCTCGACGCTGGTGGTCAACATGTTCGGCTTCTCCTACGCCACGCTCGTGCCGGTGATCGCGGTCGGCAGCTTCGGCGTCGGCGAGGTCCTGGTGGGCGCGATGATGGCGAGCGAAGGCATGGGCGCCTTTCTCGGTGCCCTCCTGATCGCGGCGCTGCGCCTGCGTCGCGGTCAGGCGGCCGTCTACGCCGCCGCCTGCGTGGCGTTCCTTATGGCCGTGCACCTCTTCGCCCGGTCGGGGTCCTACGATGCGGCGCTGGTGATCCTGTTCCTCGCCGGCCTCGGCATCGCCGGCTTCAACACCATGCAGTCGGCCATCCTGCTGATGGCAAGCCCGCCGGCGTTGCGGCCGCGCGTGATGGGCCTCCTGGCCTGCGCCATCGGCACCATGCCGCTCGGGGTGCTGGCGCTCGGTGCCCTGTCGAGCCGGCTGGGCGCGGAACGGGCGCTGGCGTTGTGGACGCTGATCGGGCTTGTCGCCCTCGGCGCGATCTTCGCGGCAGCGCTCCTCCAAGCTTGGCGCAAGAGGCGGCTGTCCACCGATCGCTCCGAACCCGCGTGATCGTCGGCTCGGCTCGGCGAGAAGCCGAATTCGCGCGGTCGGGCCGTGCCCCCTTCGGCAGCGCGCGCCGAAGAGCCGAGGGCCGAGCGATAGCTGGACCCCTCCATGTGATGGCGGGCATAGTCGCTGATGCCGGCGCCGCGTACCACACCAACTCGGCAGGCATCCGCCCCGGCCTGCCTCGATCGAGGAGTACGGCCATGACCGATGCGCCCCCCTTCACCAATTCCCCGATCGTTGCCCGCTATGTCGAGCATACGCCCGGGTCGGCGGCCCTGCATGCCCGCGCCGAGCGCGTACTCCCGGGGGGCGTGACCCACGACAGTCGCCTCATGCGCCCGCATCAGCTCGCGGTGACCCACGCCAAGGGGGCGCGCAAGTGGGACGTCGACGGCAACGAATACGTCGACTACGTCGGCGGCCATGGGGCGCTGATGCTCGGCCATGCCCACCCCGCAGTGATGGCGGCCGTCGCCGAGCAGTTGGAGCGCGGGACGCACTACGGCGCCAACCACGAGTTGGAGGTCCGCTGGGCGGAACTCGTGGTCGAGATGGTGCCGTCGGCGGAGCTGGTCCGCTTCACCTCGTCCGGGACCGAGGCGACCCTGATGGCGCTGCGCCTCGCCCGCGCCGCCACCGGTCGGCCGATGGTGCTGCGCTTCAAGGGGCATTTCCACGGCTGGCACGACCACATGGCGTTCGGCTTCCAGGACCACTTCGACGGGAGCGCCAGTACCGGCGTGCTGCCGGAACTCGCCACCAACGTGGTGCTCGTCGATCCGGACTCGCCGGATGAGCTGCTCGCCGCACTCGAGACCCATGGCAACCGGCTGGCCGCGGCCATCGTCGAGCCGACGGGCGCGAGCTACGGCCAAGTCCCCATCGCGCCGGCGATGGTCGCACTGCTGCGCGAAGAGACCGCGCGGCGCGGCATCGTGCTGATCTTCGACGAGGTGGTGACGGGCTTCCGCGTGGCCCGCGGCGGCGCGCAGGAAGCGCTCGGCATCCGCCCGGATCTGACCACGCTCGCCAAGATCCTGGCGGGCGGCTTGCCGGGCGGCGCCGTCGTCGGCCGCCGCGACCTGTTGGAACTGCTCGACCCGAAGGCCGCCCGCGCCCGCGGTGCGGAAAAGGTCGCCCACCAAGGCACCTACAACGCCAACCCCGTCTCCGCGGCGGCCGGCATCGCGACGCTGGAACTGTTGCGCGACGGCAGCGCCATCGCCAAGGCCCACGACTATGCCGCACGCTTGCGCCACCGCCTCAACGAGGTGTTGCGTGCCGCGGGCGTCAACTGGCTGGTCTACGGCCAGCACACCGGCTGGCACGTGTTCGTCAATCCGGAGGGGCTGGATCTGGCGGCCGGCGACGTGGCGCCCGAGAGGCTCGGCTATCGGCGCATCAAGGCGGCGAAGGGGCACCCCGCGATCGACAAGCTGCGGCTCGCCATGCGGCACCACGGTGTCGACATCACGCCTTGGCCCGGCGGCCCGGTGTCCGCCGTGCACGACGAGAACGATCTGGCGCGGACGGTCGAGGCGTTTGCCCGGAGCCTCGATGACCTGCGCGCCGAACGGATCATCGACGGGCGCGGCTGAGGTCGGGCCAGCGAGCGACCGCCGGTAACGCCCATGCCCGAGGTCCTGCTCGCGATCGCCGTCAAGGCGGTGGCGACCGGTGCCTTCGTGTTGGCCATCGCGGTGCTGATCCAGCGTGCCCCGCCGATGGTGGCGGCGGCCTCGATCGGGTTTCCGGTGGTCGTCGGGCCGGGCTTCTTCCTCGTGGCGTTGCAGCAGCCGACGCCGTTTCTGACGCAGGCCGCCGCGAACGCGGTGCTGACATTCGTTGCGACCCTCGTGTTCATGGTCGTGACCGGCCGCTGGTTCGCCAGGCTCGGCGTGGTGCCACTGCTGGGCCTCGGCCTCGGCGCCTGGGCGACGACCGCGATCCTGGTCACGTCATCGCCGCTCGCGTTTCCCTGGTCGCTGGCCCTGTTCGCCCTGGCCTTCGCCGCCTCGCACCTGATCCTGCCGTTCGACCGCGCG
>JBMCMJ010000309.1:0-3362 GCA_048615135.1 Pseudomonadota bacterium | reverse complement strand
CTCGACGTCCGTATCCATCGAATGCGTCGGTGAACTAGTCCGTCTCGCCGGGCTCGGCCGTGGGTTCGCGCCAGCGGCGGACGAGGTCGTTGTCGAGGCCCAAGAGGTCGAGCCAGCGGCCCACTTGATGGTCGATCAGGTCGTCGAGGCTGCGCGGCTTGGCGTAGAAGGCCGGCATCGGCGGGGCGACGATGGCGCCGAGTTCGGCGAGCGCCGCCATGTTGCGCAGATGGCCGAGGTGCAGGGGCGTCTCGCGCGGGGCGACGATCAGCCGGCGGCGTTCCTTCAGCATCACGTCGGCGGCACGGGTCAAGAGGCTGGTCGAGAGCCCGTGGGCGATCTCGGCGACGGTGCGCATCGAGCAGGGGGCGATGATCATGCCCAGCGAGCGGAACGAGCCCGAGGCCGGGCCGGCGCCGACGTCGCCGTTGTCGTGCACCACCGAGGCCAGCGCCCGCACGTCCTTGACCGTCCATTCGGTCTCGTAGGCGATGGTCATCGCCGCCGCCCGGCTCAGCACCAGATGGCGCTCCACCTCCAGGGCGCGCAGCACCTCGAGGAGGCGAATGCCGTATTGCACCCCGCTCGCACCGGAAAGTCCCACGATCACGCGCTGCACGTCGCCTATGCCCTTTTGGTCGAATGACTTCGGATGCGCGGCGCACCCTTTGCCGGTGGCACCGCTTGGAGGCCGAGGGTATTATCCCGAATTCTTCGGGACTGGAACGGAGGCTTAGCCAACCATGGCAACTCAAGAGCACCTCGTCAGCTTGAAGGACAAGCACGCGTCGCTCGACGCCGAGCTGGGCCGCGAACAGCTTCGCCCCCTGCCCGACACGACGGTGATGGCGCGGCTCAAGAAAGAAAAGCTCCGGCTCAAGGAGCAGATCCTTCGCCTCGAGGAGGAGGCCGTCCGCTACCAGGACCGTCGGGTCCACTAGCTTTCGGCAATGGCACCGCGGGCTTCGCGGAGCCCGCGGCGAGCCGGCCGCTCCCCGATCCCTCGACCAAGGCTGATCCCTCGATCGTCGTTCAGCCTTCGATCGTGCGGACCCGGTCGCGCAGCACCGTCTTCTGCACCTTGCCGGTCGAGGTCTTGGGCAACTCGCCGAACACGATCGAGCGCGGCGCCTTGAAGTGCGCCAACTCGCTGCGGCAATGGGCGATCAGCTCGTCCGCCGTGACGGTGGCACCCGGCCGTAGGGTGACGAACGCGCAGGGGCTCTCGCCCCATTGCGGGTCGGGCCGCGCCACCACCGCCGCCTCGAGCACCGCCGGGTGACGGTAGAGGGCACCCTCGACCTCGATCGACGAGATGTTCTCGCCGCCCGAGATGATGATGTCCTTCGAGCGGTCCTTGATTTCGACATAGCCGTCGGGGTGGGTGACGGCGAGGTCGCCCGTGTGGAACCAGCCGCCGCGGAACGCCTTGGCGGTCGCGGCGGCGTCCTTCAGGTATCCCTTCATGACGATGTGGCCGCGCATCATGATCTCGCCGAGGGCCGAGCCGTCGTGGGGCAGGGGCTCCAGCGTGTCGGGATCGGTCACCGCCAGCTCCTCCAGCACCGGGTAGCGCACCCCCTGGCGGGCGAGCCGGTCGGCGCGGGCTTTGGCATCCAGGCCGTCCCAAGCGTCCTGCCAGGCGCAGACCGTGGCGGGCCCGTAGACCTCGGTCAGGCCGTAGACGTGGGTGACCTCGAAGCCGCGATCGGCCATGCGCTGCAGGATGGCGGCGGGCGGTGCGGAGGCCGCGGTCATCATCTTCACCCGCTGCGTGATCGGCGCGTGCAGCGCGTCGTCGGCATGGGCGATCAGCCCCATGACGATCGGCGCCCCGCAGAGATGGGTCACCCGCTCCGCCGCGATCGCCTCCAGGATGGTCTCGGCAGTGAGCTTTCGCAGGCAGACGTGGGTCCCCCCCTGCAGGGTCACCGCCCAGGGAAAGCACCAGCCGTTGCAGTGGAAGAGCGGCAGCGTCCAGAGATAGGTGGGCCGATCGCCCATGTCCCAGACCAGCACGTTGCCGATCGCGTTCAGATAGGCGCCGCGGTGGTGGTAGACGACGCCCTTGGGGTGGCCGGTGGTGCCGGAGGTGTAGTTGAGGGCGATCGCCTGCCATTCGTCGGCGGGCCAATAGGGCACGAAGTCAGCCGCCCCCTGCTGCAGCAGCTCCTCGTAGTCCAGGCTGCCGTGACGTTGGCCCGGGGCTGCGGGATCGACGATGTCGATGACGGTGAGCGGCCGGTCGAGCTGGGCCAGGGCCGCTTCGACGACGGGGGCGAACTCGGTGTCGGCGATCAGCACCTTGGCCTCGCCGTGGGCCAGGATGTAGGCGATGGTGCGGGCATCGAGGCGGGTGTTGAGGGCGTTGAGGACCGCACCGGCGAGCGGCACGCCGAAATGCGCCTCCAACAGGGCCGGCACGTTCGGCGCCAGCACGGCGACGGTGTCGCCCGGCTCGACGCCGAGCGACGCGAGGCCTGCCGCCAGCCGGTAGCAGCGGTCGTGGAACCGGGCGTAGGTCGTGCTTTCGCCGGCGTAGCGCACGGCGATCCGCTCCGGGAAGGTCCGGGCGGTGCGCTCGAGAAAGGTCAAGGGCGTGAGCGGCTGGAAATTCGCCGCCTGGCGGTCCAGGCCCTGCACGTAGATCGAGTCCGGAGCGAAGACCGCCCGCCGGTGACCCTGCATGGTCGCCTCCCTGCTTTGCGCCACATCAGCCGGCGACCGGGTGCGTGTCAACGCGGCGCTCGGCTTTGGTCGTGCTGAGGCCGTGGCCGGCATTTGCTAAAGAACCGACATATGGCGAGCGGCGGGAGGCACAACACCATGAGCTTGCAGGATCAGGTTCGCACGCGGTCGTTGCAGGACCCGGAGGGTTTCTGGGGCGAGGCGGCGGCGGCGCTGCATTGGGACAAGCCCTGGGACAAGGTGCTCGACGGCTCGCGCGCGCCGTTCTACCGCTGGTTCGCGGGCGGGCGGCTCAACACCTGCTACAACGCGGTCGACCGCCATGTTGCCGCCGGGCGGGCCATGCAGGCGGCGATCATCTACGACAGCCCCGTCACCGGCACGATCCAGCGGATTACCTACGCCGAACTGCAGGATCAGGTCGCGCGGTTCGCGGGCGTGCTCGTCCAGTGCGGCGTGCGCCAGGGCGACCGCGTGATCGTCTACATGCCGATGGTTCCCGAGGCCGTCGTCGCGATGCTGGCCTGCGCGCGGATCGGCGCCATCCATTCGGTCGTGTTCGGCGGCTTCGCCTCGAACGAACTCGCCACGCGGATCGACGACGCCAAGCCGACCGTGATCGTCTCGGCGAGCTGCGGGGTCGAGGGGGCGCGGGTGATCCCCTACAAGCCGCT
>JBMCMJ010000308.1:0-3369 GCA_048615135.1 Pseudomonadota bacterium | reverse complement strand
CCGGACGGGGTGCGGAGAGGGCCACCGCGTAGCGCGCGACCAGGGCATCGATCTTGGCGCACTGACCGGCCGGCAGGGTGCCGGCGCAGGTGACCTGGACGACGGTTGCCGCATCGTGATGGGCGCTGCGCAGCGCTGCCCAGGCGGTTGCCGTGCGATGCAAGGGGATGTTCCACGAAGCGGGGTCGG
Source organism: Pseudomonadota bacterium (assembly GCA_048615135.1). Classification (GTDB taxonomy): domain Bacteria; phylum Pseudomonadota; class Alphaproteobacteria; order Geminicoccales; family Geminicoccaceae; genus RECO01. The sequence goes on along the minus strand of JBMCMJ010000308.1, from coordinate 3,180 downwards.
CGCGCCGCACCGCCAGATAGGCATCGCGTTCGAGGAACAGCACGCGGACCGCCCCCCCGCTGAGGGTCCAGGCGAGGGCGAAGCGCTCACCGAAGGCCCAGGCCCGCTGCATGCCGGCAATCAGGGTGCCGCGATCGAATACCGCCATGACCGGCGCTCCGAATGTCGAACAGGAAACAAACCGGCGAGCACCCAAGAATGTGTCGGGGTCGCCCGGCAGCGCGTTCGTGTCAGAAAAGGGTGGTGAGACCGACGCCGATCGCCGCGGCGAAGCCCGCGGCACCGAAGGCATAGGCGAGCCAGGGGCCGCTGAGGGTCATCGCGTGCGGCGCACGCGGCCGCGGCTCGTCGTCCTCCAGGTGCAGCCGGGCGTGGGGCGGCGGCACATAGTGCGCGACCACGGGCTTGGCCGGGGTCGGCTTCGACTGGGGCTTGGGCGCCACCTCCTTGAACACCAGCGGCCCGTCGTTGTGGGTGCTGTCGAACACCACCGTCACGATCGGCTCTTGATCATCGGCGAGGCACAGCTCGCGCACGAGGCGGATGCCGCGCACGTCGTGGGCCCGGCGGACCCGCTCTCCGGCGGCACGCGCCTCGTCCTCGTCGGCGAAGCAGGCATCCATCACCCAGCGCCCGTCGCGCAGGGCGTAGAGTTCGTAGTGGGCGGAAATCGTGCGCCGATTCATGGCGGTGCTCCCGGAGCCGATCCTGTCTTGCCCCAGTCTGAGCGTCCCGCGTTAAACCCCGGTTAGCAGCAGTTCATCGAGCACCGGGAAACTCGCTCGCCAGCGGCCGCTCGAGCAGCTGCTCGATGGCCTCACCGAGCGCCAGCCGGCCGCCCAGGACCCCTTCGAGGGTTGCCGCGATCGGCATGTCGACGCCGCGCGCGCCCGCGAGTTGCAACAGGAGCGGCACGGCCTTGCGCCCTTCGGCGAGCCCGCCCTCCCGCTCCGCACGATCCGGCTCCACGCCCCGGCCGACCGCTTCGCCGAAGCGGAAGTTGCGGCTGTGCGGTCCCGCGCAGGTGAGGGCCAGATCGCCCACGCCGGCGAGGCCCAGAAGGGTCTCGGGTCGCGCCCCCAAAGCGCGCCCGAGCCTTGCGATCTCGGCGAGGCCGCGGGTCAAGAGCGCCGCCTCGGCATTGGCACCGAAGCCGAGCCCGCGGGCCATGCCGCAGGCGATCGCGACGACGTTCTTGGTCGCTCCGCCGATCTGCACGCCGATCGGGTCGTCGTTGAGATAGGGGCGGAAATGCTGGCTGTGCAGCGCCCGGCAGACGGCCTCGCCGAGCAGCCGGTCGCCCGGCCCTACGGCCAGCGCCACCGCCGTCGGCAGATCCTGCGCCACCTCGTCGGCGAAGCTCGGGCCACTCAGCACGGCGAGACGTGCACCGGGAACCGCCTCGCCCACGGCCTCGCCGAGCAGCTTGGGGCCTTCGGGGTGCAGGCCCTTGGCGCAGATCACCAGGGCCGTGCCCTCGCGGAGGCCGGGTGCGAGGTGCTGTGCCACCGCGACGGTCGCATCGGAGGGAACGACGCAGAGCACCGCATCGCCCAGTTCGCCGGGCGCCTCCAGGGAGGCGACGTCGATCGCGTCGTCGAGCTGGACGCCCGGCATGTGTTTCGTGTCGCGCGTCTCGCGAATGCGGCGAGCCTCGTCCTCGGTCCGCGCTACGAGGTGCACCACGCGGCCGGCCCGCTGCGCCTGGATCGCCAGGGCCGTCCCCCACGAACCGCTGCCGACGACGGTGAGCCGTTCCAACGCGTCGCTCACCGGCGATGGAGCAGCCAGTCGCGCAGCAGGGCCGTGACGGCCTGGGGCTGCTCGATCGGCGCCAGATGGCCGCACTGCTCGATGACCACGAGGCGAGCCCGGGGAATGGCCTCGGCCATCATCGCGTGCTTGTCGGGCGGCGTGAGGGCATCCTCGCGGCCGCACAGGACGAGCGTCGGGCAGGCGATGGCCGACAGGGACGGCAGACTGTCGGGCCGGCTCATGATCGCGTGCATCTGCTGGGCGTAGCGCTCGGGACCGACGTTCAGCATCATCTGCCGCACGGTCGCGACGATCGCCGGATCGGTCAGGGCCGTCGGCCCGACCAGGGCCGGAAGCCGGCTCTCGACGTGCGGCTCGAAGCGGCCCTCGTCGATGTCCCGGAGTGCCTCGTGGCGCATCGCCCTGACCTCGGGCGGGTCCAGGTCGGCCTTGGTGTCGACCAGGGCGAGCCGCAGCACCCGCTCCGGCGCGCGGCGCATGATCTCCATCGCCACGTAGCCGCCCATCGACAGGCCGGCGAGGGCGAAGGCGCGCGGCGCCTCGGCCAGCACCGCCGTCGCCATCTCGGCAACGTGGGTTCCCGCCAGGATCGCCGGTCCCTGGACGTCGGCGACGTCGGCCAGATGCGTGCGGGCGTGCGCCCAGAGCCGCTCGTCGCAGCCGAGGCCGGGCAGGAGTACCAGAGGCGTGCGCTCGGTCATGGTCTCATCCCCTCGCTTCGCAGAAACGAACGACGCTCAGCCAGTCGGCGCGGAGCTGGCTGCCCTTCGAGCCCGGCAGATCGAACACCGAAAGCCCCTCGAGGGCCACGTCGGCGTAGACCGCCCGGTCGGGGATCCGCCCGACGAGCTCCTGGTCGAGCCCGCCGACGAAATCCTCCAGCCGGGCCGCGGCACGGCTCCGCGGCCGCAGCCGGTTGCCGACGAGGCCCACCACTTTCCGGCGTTTACGGATCGGCTTCAAGGCTTCGACCTTGCCGATCAGCTTGGCGGTGCTCTGCTCGTCGAACACCGACGGTAGGAGCGGCACGACGATTACGTCGGCCGCCTTGATCAGGTCTTCCATCCGCCCGAACCGCAGCGCCGCCGGCGCATCCACCACCAGCCGTTCGGTGATCTTCGGCACCGGGCCTTCGCTCTTCGCCCAGTCGAGCCCGGCGATGGCCGGCACCGTGTCCGGGCGCGCTGCCAGCCAGCCGAGGCTGGAGCGCTGCCGGTCGCAATCGGCGAGCGCCGTCTCGAGCCCGGCATGGGCGAAGGCGCTCGCGAGGTGGGTGGCCGTCGTCGTCTTGCCGCAGCCGCCCTTGCTGTTGACCACGAGGACGGTCAGCACCGGCCCGGCCCGTCCCAGAACGGCTCGGCCGCCTCGAAGGCCCGCCAATCGGCGATCAGCTCCGCCTCGTTG
>JBMCMJ010000307.1:0-3413 GCA_048615135.1 Pseudomonadota bacterium | reverse complement strand
GCGTGCAGCACGACGATGCCGCCGAGCCGACCGGGGACGTAGCCTTGCCGGATGGGGCTCGCCCACCGCCGTCGTTCTTCTCGCCCGCGCGCCGGCACGCGCTTTGCTGTGGAAGGAGGGATCGACGAACTTCAGCGGAGACCGTCCCCGATGTCGACCCATCGTGTGCTCGGAGCCTGCCTGGCGCTGGGCCTCGCCCACGGCGCGCTGATCCAGCCTGCGCTCGCCGACACGTCCGTGCGCTTCGCCCTCGACTGGAAGTTCGAAGCCCCCTCCGCCCCCTACTTCATGGCGCTCGATCGGGGCTACTACGCCGAGGAGGGCCTGAGCGTCACGATCGACAGCGGCAGTGGCTCGACCCAGACCATCCCGCGGATTGCCGCCGGCAACTACGACATCGGCTTCGGCGACATCAACGCGCTGGTGAAGTTCCTCGACCAGAACCCCGGCTCGCCGGTCATCGCCGTGATGATGACCTACGAGCGGCCGCCCTTCGCCATTGTCACCATCGACGGGCGGGGGGTCGATCCGAGCGCCCCCGAGAGCCTCGAGGGCAAGACGCTCGGCGCCCCGCCGCCGGACGCGGCCTTCGCCCAGTGGCCGATCTTCGTCGCCGCCAACGACATCGACACCTCGAGCATCACCATCGAGAGCGTCGGCTTTCCGGTCCGCGAGCCGATGCTGGCGCGCGGCGAGGTGGATGCGATCTTCGGCTTCTCGTTCTCGAGCTTCATCAACGTGCTGGCGGCCGGCGTCGATGCCGAGGACGTCGAGGTCATGCTGATGTCGGACCACGGCCTGGAACTGTACGGCAACGCCGTCATGGTCAACACGGACTTCGCGGCCGCCAACCCCGAAGCGGTGGAAGGATTCGTCCGCGCGACCATCAAGGGCTGGCGCGACACCGTGGCCGAGCCCGACGCGGCGATCGACGCGGTGATGGCGCGCAACGAGGTGGCCCGCAAAGACGTCGAACTGCTGCGCCTGGAGATGGCGCTGCGCGACAACATCCTGACGCCGCTGGTCGAGGAGGAGGGGATCGGCGGCGTCGACATGGAGCGCCTCGCCCGCTCGCTCGACCAGATCGCCCTCGCTTACACCTACACCAACAAGCCCGCGCCGGAGGACGTGTTCACCGACGCCTACCTGCCGCCCGCGGCCGAGCGGATGATCGACTGACGGCGATGGCCTTCGTCCGCCTGGAAAACACGGCACTCGCCTATCCCACGCGGGACGGCGACGTGCTGGCGTTGGAAAACGCCGACCTTTCCATCCAGGCAGGCGAGTTCACCGCCGTGGTCGGCCCGTCCGGCTGCGGCAAGTCCACCCTGATGCGGCTGGTGACGGGGCTCAGGCGGCCGACCAGCGGCAATGTTTTCGTCGACGGACGGGAAGTGGCGGGGCCGTTGAAGTTCGTCGGCATGGCCTTTCAGAACGCGACGCTCTTGCCCTGGCGAACGGTGCTCGACAACCTCCTGCTGCCGCTCGAGATCGTCGAGCCGCACCGCCGCCTCCTGCGCCGCAACCGCGCGGCCTACCTTGCCAAAGCGGAACACCTTCTGGAGGTCGTGGGCCTCGAAGGCTTCGGCCGGAAATTTCCCTGGGAATTGTCCGGCGGCATGCAGCAGCGGGTCTCGCTCTGCCGGGCGCTGATCCACGAGCCCAAGCTGTTGATGCTCGACGAGCCCTTCGCGGCCCTCGACGCCTTCACCCGCGAGGAACTCTGGTGCGTGCTGCGCGATCTCTGGGAGGCGCAGCGCTTCACCGTGATCCTCGTCACCCACGACCTCCGCGAGGCCGTGTTCCTGGCCGACACGGTGCACGTGATGAGTGCAAGACCCGGCCGCATCGTGCACCGCCACGAAATCGACCTGAAGCGGCCGCGCGACCTCGAGATTTGCTACGAACCGCACTTCGTCCAACTCGTGCATACGCTTCGCCATCAGGTCGCGGGCGTCCGGCAGCGATGACGCGCAACCTACTCCTGGAGCGGCTGGCGCCCTGGCTATTCACCCTCGGCCTGTTCCTCGTCTGGGAGGTGTCCTGTCACCTGTTCGAAGTGCCGCACTTCGTGCTGCCACCTCCGTCGCTGATCTTCCATGACATGTGGGTGTTCCGCACGGCGATCTGGAACAACTCGCTCGTGACGCTGTGGACGACGCTGGTGGGCTTTGCCATGGCGGTCGGCTTCGGCCTCGTGCTCGGCATCGCCGTCGGCTGGTCGCGCACCATCTACGCGGCCTTCTACCCGGTCATGGTCGGCTTCAACGCCATTCCCAAGGTGGCGGTCGTGCCGATCCTCGTGCTGTGGTTCGGCATCGGCGAGATTCCGGCGATCCTCACCGCCTTCCTGATCTCCTTCTTCCCGATCGTGGTGAACGTCGCGACCGGGCTCGCCACCATGGAGCCGGAGATGGAGGACGTGCTGCGAGCACTCGGGGCCAAGAAGCTCGACATCATGCTCAAGGTCGGCATTCCGCGCTCGCTGCCCTACTTCTTCGGCTCGCTGAAGGTCGCGATCACGCTCGCCTTCGTCGGGGCCGTGGTGTCCGAGACCGTGGCGGCGAATCGCGGCGTCGGCCACATGCTGCTCACCGCGCAGGCCAATTTCGAGGTGCCGCTGGTGTTCGGCGGCTTGATCGCGCTCGCCGTGCTCGGCATCGGCATGTACGCCATCTTCGCCGTGCTGGAGCGGCGGATGACCGGCTGGGCCTTCCGCTCGGGGCTCAACGCCGGGTGATCCGCCGGACCCGCCGCACGGCGCCGCCCAGGGCGGCGGGAGGGTGTGGGGCGTGCGGCTGATCTGGCGCCTCTCGATCGTCCTGCTCGTGCTGGCGATCACCGCGCTTGCCGAATCCGTCGTCGGCGGGCGCGCCTGAGCGGCTTTGCGGCTACTCGACCTCGCGCATGTAGTAGATGAGGTCGAGCGCCGGCGCGTTGCGCCCGAGACCCGTCAACAGCGCGTGCATCTGTCCGCGGTGGTGGGTCTGGTGGTTGAAAGCGTGGGCCAGGAGCGGGGCGAGCTTCTGGGCGAAGCGCTTGCCGATCGAGTTGGCGTAGCCGACCGTCCGCTCGAGGTCGCGTTCGTCGAGCCCGTAAACGAAGTCGACGATCACCCGATCCATGCGCCGACGGGCATCCAGCAGTTGGTGCCGGTCGTCGTACAGGATCTGGTCGAGCCGACTTGGCACCTCCTCGACGTCGCATCCAAATCGATGGAACCACATCCGGTCGCCGACCAGGAGATGGTTCCACGTGCCGTGCAGCGAGCCGAAGACCACGCCGCCGTCACGGCGATAGGCGTCGTCGTCCAGATCGGCGAGCGGATCGGCCAAGCGCGCATTCGCCCAAGCGTTGTAGTCCGCGAACAGGCGCATCTGGTCCAAGAGCATCGACGACCTCCCTCACAGCCA
>JBMCMJ010000306.1:0-3418 GCA_048615135.1 Pseudomonadota bacterium | reverse complement strand
TGGCCGTCGGTCGGGGGTCAGGGGGCCAAAAGCCCCCTGCGTCCCTTTCCTACCCCCGCCCGGCCTCGGCTCCCTCCAATTCCGCCTCCAGCGCCTTGGTGACGGCGCCGCGCGGACGGGTGAAGCGTGCCATCAGGTCGTAGAGCACGGGCGTGAGGAACAGCGTGAGCACCGCCGCGAGCGCCAGCCCGCCGATGATCACCGTGCCGATGGCGAGACGCGATTCGGCGCCGGCACCGGTTGCGAGCACCAGCGGCACGGCCCCGAGGATGGTCGAGACGATGGTCATCACGATCGGCCGCAGGCGCAGGACCGAGGCCTCCAGCACCGCGTCGCGCACGCTCCGGCCCTCGTCACGCAGCTGGTTGGCGAACTCGACGATCAGGATGCCGTTCTTCGCCATCAGGCCGATCAGCAGCACGATGCCGATCTGGCTGTAGAGGTTGAGCGACACGCCGGTCCACCAGAGCGCGTAGACGGCCCCGGCCAGGGCCAGCGGCACGCTGAGCATGATCACCAACGGGTCGACGAAGCTCTCGAACTGGGCGGCCAGCACCAAAAAGACGATCACCAGCGCCATGACGAAGGTGATCGTCATCCCGCCCGCACTCTCCAGGAACACGCGCGACTGCCCGGCAAAGGCGATCTGCGCCTCTTCCGGGAGGGTGGTCCGTGCCAGCTCGTTGATGTGGTCGATCGCCGCACCGAGGTCGTAGCCGTCCTCGAGGGAACTCGTGACCGTGACCGACGGCAGCCGGTCGTAGCGCCGCAACTCGGGGGCCGCCGCCTCTTCGCGCACGGTGACCAGCGCATTGAGCGGCACCAGCGTCTCGCCGTCGCCGGCCCGGACGAAGATGTTGGCGAGATCGGTCGGCGTGCGGCGGTCCTCGAGCTGGGCCTGGAGCATCACCGGATATTCGCGGCCGCGGTCGATCCACTCGGTCACGTCGCGCGAGGCGAGCATGGTTTGCAGGGTGGCGGCGATGGTCTGCACGTCGATGCCGAGGTCGTCGGCGCGCTCGCGGTCTACCTCGATCGAGAGCTGCGGCAAACTCTGCTCGAAATCGACCTCCAGGTTGACCAGCGCCGGATTGGCCTCGGCGGCTTCCCGCAGCCGCTCGGCCCACTCGGCCACGAGCGCGTAGTCCGGCCCGCCCACCACCACCCGCAGCGGCGAGCCGCTGCCACGCAGCCCGAGCCCGGCGGGCGTCACCGGAAAGCCGCGCGCCCCGGTCAGGTTGCCGAGCCCCGGTGCCAAGTCGGCGACGACGTCCAGATGGGTCTCGGTGCGCTCGTCCCAGGGTGCCAGCCTGAGCACGATGAAGCTCCGGTTCGGCCGTCCCCAACTGCCGACGATGCTGTAGACGGTCCGCACCACCCCTTCCTCGACCAGCGGGCGGGCGAGCGCCTCGACCTCGCGGGCCTGCGCGTCCGAGAAGGCTGCCGTCGAGCCCTGCGGGGCGATCAGCGGTACGAAGACGACGGCCCGATCCTCGCGCGGGGTGAGTTCGCGCGGCAGGCTCTGGAACAGCGCACCCGCCCCGCCGGCAACCAGGACGCAGACGACCACGACCGGCAAAGGCGCCGCCAACGCACCGCACAGGAGCCGGCGGTAGATTCCTTGGATCGCTTCGGTGGCGCGGTCGAGGGCCCGCGCCGCCCAGCCGGTTGCCTCGCGCCCGGACAACAGGTTGGCCGCCAACACGGGGCAGAGGGTCAGGGCGACGAAGGTGGAGATGACCACGGCGGCGGCCATGACGAAGCCGAACTCGACGAACAGCCGCCCGGCCTGGCCCTGCATGAACGAGATCGGCACGAACACGGCGATCAGCGTCAGCGAGGTGGCGATGATGGCGAAGGTCACCTGCCGCGTGCCGAGAAAGGCGGCAGCCAGCGGGCGCTCGCCGGTCTCGATGCGGCGCTGGATGTTCTCCAGGACGACGATGGCATCGTCGACCACGAGGCCGATGGCGAGCAGCAGCGCCAAGAGGGTCAGGGTGTTGATCGAGAAGCCGAGCGCGTAGATCAGCATGAAGGAGCCGATCAGGGCGACCGGGATGGTCACGGCCGGGACCAGCGTTGCCCGCCACGAGGCGAGAAAGACGAAGATCACCGCGACCACGAGCACGATCGAAATGCCGAGTGCCGTCAGCACCTCGCGGATCGATTCGGCGATGAAGATGGCCTCGTCGGAGCCGACCATGATCGTCATGCCCGCCGGCAGCGTCGGCTGCAGCCGGTCGATCTCGGCGCGCACGGCATTCGAGATCGTCACGGTGTTGGCCTGGGACTGGCGGAGCACGCCGAGGCCGACCGATTCGAGCCCGTCCGCGCGGACGACGGTCTGGTCGTCCTCGACGCCGAGTTCGACCCGGGCGATGTCGCCGAGGCGGATCGGATAGTCGCCGGCACGAGTGACCACGAGGTCGCGAAAGGCATCCACGTCGCGCAGCCGGCCGTCCAGGCGCACGGCGAACTGCCGCTCGAGGCTGCGCACCTCGCCCGCCGGCAGCTCGACATTGGAACGGCGCAGCGCCGCCTCGACGTCGGCGACGGTCAGGTTGCGCGCCGCCATGGCGCGCCGGTCGAGCCAGATGCGCACGGCATAGCGCCGCTCGCCGTAGATCTCGATGCTCGCCACGCCGTCGATGGTGGCCAAGCGGTCGACCAGGAACCGCTCGGCATAGTCGGTGATCTGCGCCGCACTCCACCGCTCGGAACTGATGGCGATGCGCATGACGGGATCGGCGTCGGCATCGCTCTTGACGATGTTCGGCTCCTCCGCGTCCGCCGGCAGATCGGCGCGCACCCGGCCGACGGCATCGCGCACGTCGTTGGCCGCCTCGTCGATGTCGCGGCCGGTGGTGAAGGTGATCACGGTGCGGCCCCGGCCGCGGCGGCTCGACGAGCTGATGCTGTCGATCCCGGCGATGCTGGCGATCGCCCCCTCGATGATCTCGGTGACGTCGGTATCGATGATCTCCGGTGCCGCCCCCGGATATTCCGTGGTCACGGTTACTACGGCACTGTCCACGTCGGGCAGTTCGCGCACCGGCAATTGCTGCAGCGAGGCGAGACCGAAAACGACGATCAGGAGACTGACCACCGTCGCCAGCACCGGCCGGCGAATGGCGAGATCGGAAAGGGTCATGCGGGGGCGCGCCCGCCGCCGCCTGCCACCGGTGCCGCGGTCGCAGGCGCCGTCTCGCGCAGCCGAACCGGTACGTCGTCGCGCAGCCGGCCGATCCCCTCGACCACCACCATCTCATCCACAGCGAGGCCGGACGTCACCTCGACCAACCCCGGCTCGCGCTGGCCGAGTTCCACGTCGCGCCGCCGGGCGCGTCCGTCCTCGACCACGAACACGTAGACGCTCTCGCCCTCGACGACGACCGCACCCTCCGCCACGACCAGGGCG
>JBMCMJ010000305.1:0-3428 GCA_048615135.1 Pseudomonadota bacterium | reverse complement strand
GCCACCATCAGCACCTGCTCGGGCCGGAGACCAAAGACCGCGACCGCATCCAGGTAGACCTCGGGCATCGGCTTGTAGGCTCTGGACCATTCGGCGCCGAGGATCTGGTCCCAGACGAAGCCCGCATGCCGCGCGATCGAGGCCATCATCCGCACGTTGCCGTTGGACAAGGCACAGCAGAAGCCGACCCGGCGCAGCGCGGCGAGGCCGGTGTTTGCGTCGGGCCAGGGGTCGAGCCGGTGCCAGACACCGTTCAGCGCCTCGCGGGCCTCCTCGGGCAGGGCCGTACAGCCGAAGCGGGCAAGCAGCGCATCGAGGCTCTCGCGATGCAGGACGTCGAGGCTGACCCACGGCCGCGAGCCCCGCCGAACCGCCTCCATCGACGGCTGGTAGAGGGCCCGCCACGCATCGGCGAAGGCCGCCGCGTCGACCTTCGCGCCGTAAGGCTCCAGCAAGGCTGGGATCTGCCGGATCAGGCTGCTTCGCCAGTCGACCACGGTACCGAAGACATCGAAGACCAGGAGCGCCGGCCGCGCCATGTCAGGCGGCGCTGCCTTGCTGCTTGGCCCGGCGCAGACCAAGGCCCAGGAGGATCATGCCCCAACCCTCGACGATCAGTTCGATCGCGACGAACAGACCGAGGATCCAAAAGCCCCCCTGCGGCAGGGCCGCGAGGATCAGCGAGCCGAGGATGATGCCGACGATGCCGCCGAGGAGGAGCCACAGCCACGCAGGCTCCTTGCGGTGTTGGAGAGCGATGATCACCCGGGCGAGCCCGACGGCGAGAATGACGGCGCCGAGGGCGAGGGTGAGGGTGGTCGTGCCGAGCGCGGGGTTCACCACGATCAGGCCGCCGGCGATCAGATAGAGAAGCCCGGCCGCCGCCTCGATCGCCATCGAGCGCCAGCCTTGCGCGTGGACGGCGTGCCAGAGTTGCGTCGCCCCGCCGATCAGGAAGAGCACGCCGAACCAGAGGACGGTGACGAGGGTCAGCGTGCCGACCATGAACAGACCGACGACGCCGAGAAGCAGCAGCAAAGCGCCGACGAGAACGAAGCCTCGCCAGCGGTCCGCCAATCGGGAACGGTTTTCGTTCGGGGTGAGTTGGGGCAGAAGGGTGGACTGGGCCATCGCAGCGCGTCTCCGGCTTGGTGTCCTCGCTCGCAACTCTAGGTGATGACCCGTGCACTGGCCAGGGCGGGGCCGGCCGTCCGGACGGACGACCGGCGCGTACCGCTCAGCGGATGGCGATCGGCTGGCCGATCGAGCCCGTCGCCCCGACGATCGGCACGGGGCTGTACATGTAGAGGAAGGTCCACGCCTCGTCGGCGATCAGGTCGTCGAAGCGCATGTTTTCCTGCAGCAGGATGCCATGCCGCACGATGAGGTGCTGGTGGACGCAGAACACGCAGGCCGGATCGGGGTTCGGCACCGCTTCCACCGCCCAGACGTCGGCGCCCACCACGCCCGCCTGAACCTCGTCGCTGAGCCAGCGTGCGACCTCGCCGCCGATGCCCGGTTCGCCCGAATTGTAGCGCTCGTTGTCGACCTTCCAGAGCTTGCTCCAGCCGGTGTGGAACAGGACGATGTCGCCGGACGCGAACTCGAAATCGGCCATCTCTTGCCGCTCGAGTGCCGCCTCGACGTCGGCCATGGTGATCTCGTCGCCGCGCTCCATGGTCTCGACGCCACGCGCCCCGGCGATGTCGAGCAGGATGCCGCGGCCGACGATCGGGTTGAGATGCTCGGTACCGAGAACCTGCATGCCATAGGTGCCGCCCACCTCGGCTTGGGTGAAGCCGTTGTAGAAGCGCATCTCGGCCTTGTCGGTGGTCGTGCCCACCTGCACGCCGATGTGCGACAGCCCGTCGAACTGCGTGCCGACCTGGCCGATCTCGGTCGAGAGGAACTCGTCGTTCCAGATCACGTAGTTGCTGCCGAACGGACCCCCGGTCGGCGCACCCGGCACCCGCAGCGCGAAGACGCGGTTGCCGAACAGCGGCATCTGGTCGTCATAGTCCTGGCCCAAACCATAGACCTTGCCGTCGCGCACCTCGGCCATGCCGCGGGCCACGACCTCGGGCTGCGTGTACCAGTTGGTCGCCCCGGCCTGGTCGCCCTCGCCCCAGAGGGGATGTGGCCACCAGCGCTCGCCGATCGGCGTTTCCATATCGGTGCCCGTGACCCAGGGCTTGCCGTCGCAGGCCTGCCAGTCGTCGGCCGAACAGGCGAGCGCCGGACCGCTCGCGAGGAAGGCCGCAGCAAGTGCGGCCGTGCCCAGCAGAAACGAGTGCTGCATCGTCGTTGTCTCTCCCTGATCATCGGCCTTCGGGCCATCCTGCCTGCTTAGCCCCACAACCCGGAGGCGTCATCAGTCCTGATAGCGGTCAGGGCGCGGGTGCACAGTCCAGGAGCGGGCCGAGCTGACCGACCCGGACGGCGATGCGCCCGGCCTGGCGCTGTACGGCCGGATCGGTCGTGCGGCGGGCGAGCGGTCCGGGCAGCAGGGCTGCGAGCAGCGCCGCGTCGTTCGGCGTCAGGCTGGCTGCATCCTTGCCCAGATGATGCCGGGCCGCGGCGGCGGCGCCGTAGAGACCCGGACCCCATTCGACCTGATTGAGGTAGAGTTCGAGGATGCGCGGCTTGGACAGAAGGGTTTCGAGCGCCGGCGTCAGCGCCAGTTCCAGCACCTTGCGGGCATGGCTGCGGTCCGGCCAGAGGAACAGGTTCTTGGTCAGTTGCATCGAGAGGGTGCTGGCCCCGCGCGGCGCCTCGCCGGCCCGCCAGCGGGCCCACTCCGTGCGGAACGCCGCCCAGTCGATCCCGCCGTGTCGGCAGAACCGGTTGTCCTCGGCGGCGATCACCGCCCGGGGGAGATGCGGGCTGATGCCGTCCAACGGACGCAGGCTGCGCTCGAACCCGAAGCCCTCCACCAGACGGATCGCCTGCAGGGCCGTGAGCGGCGGCTGGACGACGCGGTAGGCAAGGGTCAGCGCGGCCAGGACCGCGGGCGGTGCCACCAGCAGGACCACGAGCACGACAACCAGACGTCGCCGCCACCGGCGCATGGACATCTCCGATCGAATGGCTCGACACCTAGGGCAGAAGCCGGGCAACGTCAGCCGAACAACGGCGAAGGACGACGGCTCGATGGGACGCTGGCATCGCTTGGCAGAGAGATCGGCAGGGCTGGCCCTGCTGCTGGCCGTGCTCGCCGCGGCCCCGACGGCGGCCCAGTTGCCCCCGGCCCCGTCGCTCGCACCCGAACTCGGGCCCAGCCTGCCGCGCGACCCCCTGCCGAGGCTCGACTGGGAGATCGACGGCGAGCGTCGCAGCGGCTGCGTCGTCACCCTGGTCGAAGGGCTGGGGGTGGTGGCGGCGCGGCATTGCGGCGTGCGGCGCGAGGGCCTCGGCGTGCGCTTCGGCGA
>JBMCMJ010000304.1:0-3442 GCA_048615135.1 Pseudomonadota bacterium | reverse complement strand
TGAGCTCCGCGTCGCCCGCCAGTCGGGCCAGGGCGGCGGCGAGTGCGGCCGGGTCGCGCGGCGGCACCGACAGGCCGGTCTCGCCGTCGCGGCACACGTCGCGGCAGCCGGGCGTGGCGGTGCTGATCATCGGCCGACCGCAGGCGGCAGCCTCGAGCAGTGCCTTCGGCAGGCCCTCGCGGTAGCTCGGCAGTACGGCGACATGGGCGCGGGCATATTCGCCCGCGATGTCCTCGCTGCGCCCGACCACGTCGACCACACCCTCGGCCTGCCAGGCCGCAAGGGTCGCCTCGGAGATGCTGCGCGGATTGGCGTCCGTGTCGCCGACGAGGCGGACGCGCAGGGGCACGCCCTCGCGGTGCAGGAGACGCGCCGCTTCGACCAGCTCGCCGATGCCCTTGTCCCAGAGCATCCGAGCGGCGCAAACGGCGACCACCGGCGGTGTCGGCGGTTCGGGGAGCGGCCGGAACAGATCGAGGTCGACGCCCGAACCGGCGATGAGGGCGATCTGCTCGGGCCTGACGCCGAGCCGTTGCGTGAACACTGCCAGATCGTCCTCGTTCTGCACGATCACCCGCGTGTTCGCCCGACGGCAGGCGAGCGCCAGAGCGGCAGCAACCGGTCGCCGCAGGAGCCGCGCCGCGCGACCTTCGGCGGTGAACACGAAGCCGAGGCCGGCCATCGCGTTCACCACGGCCGGCACACCCGCGAGCCGGGCCGCCAAGCTGCCGTAGAGCACCGGCTTCATGGCGACGTGGTGGACGAGATCGGGCCGAAGCGTTCGGTAGAGCCGCACGAGGCTCACCAGGGTGGCGGCGTCACGCCCGGGATGAAGGCCCGAGCGATCGAACGGGACATCGACGAGGCGAACGCCCTCGCGCTCGATCCTTTCGCCGTGACCGGTGACGCGGGTCGCCACGGTCACCTCGGCGCCGGCGTCCCGCGCGGCGCGGGCGAGCGGCAGACGGTGCGACCAGAAATACCAGTCCTCGGTGACGACGAAGACGACGTGACGGCCGCGCAGATCGACCGGGACGTCCGTCGCGGCCCCTTCCGTCACCCTCGCTTCTCCTGCCTGGACCCGCACGGGCGCCTGCCTACACGGGCCCGACGCCACCGGCAACGATCTGCCGCGGCCGTTAGTGCAGGATGTAGCCGTCCGCCAGTCGGCGATAGGCGTCGACCTGCGCCGCCGCCCAGGCGGCATCGCGCCCCAATTCGGCCTGCAGCACTGCCGCCACGGCGGGCGCGGCCGCCACGCTCGCCCGCGCGTCGAGCAAGAGCGCGCGGGTGCGCCGGGCCAGCACGTCCTCGACGGTGCGCGCCATCTCGTAGCGCGCGGCCCAGGCGGCTTCGCCGAGGAAATAGGGCAGATTGGGATGCATCGGCCGGTCCCAGCCCGGCTGCTCGCGCAGCACGCGGCGCACCGCCGGCTCGTCGGAGCCGTAGAGCGCGAGCAACCCCTCGCTCGGCCCGCTCGGCTTCAGCCAGCCGTGCAGCCGCAGGTTCACCGTCGGCGACGGGCGCTCCTCCAGACCGGCGACCAGCGCCGCCGCGTCGACCGTGTCGGCGGCCATCTTGCGGTAGGTGGTCCACTTGCCCCCGGTGATGGTTACGAGATTCGACTTCGAGATCATGAGCACGTGGTCGCGCGCCAGCGCCGCCGTCCCCTTGTCGCCGGGACTGCGGACCAGGGGGCGGATGCCGCAATAGACGCTCTTGACGTCGCGGCGTTCGGGATCCCGGGCGAGGTAGATCGCCGCGTGCTCCAGCAGGAAATCGATCTCGTCTTCGTGCGCCAGGGGTTCGAGCGGGGTCGTGTCGATCTCGGTGTCGGTCGTGCCGACGATCGTCCGGCCATGCCACGGCACCGCGAACAGCACCCGTCCGTCGGCGGTCCGTGGCACCATGATCGCCGTGTTGCCGGAGAGGAACGAGCCGTCGAGCACGAGATGGACCCCCTGGCTCGGGGCGATCAACCGCTCCTCGGCCGGATCGTCCATCTGCCGGACGTCGTCGGAGTAGACGCCGGTGGCGTTGACCACCACGCGGCCGTCGAACTCGTAGTCGCGGCCGGTCTCGACGTCGATCGCCCGCACGCCGACGATCGTGCCGCCGCGCTTCTGCAGCCCGGTCACGCGCATGTAGTTGAGCGCCACCCCGCCCTGTTCGACGATCGTCTGGGCGAGATTCACGGCGAGCCTGGAATCGTCGAACTGGCCGTCGTGGTAGACGATGCCGTTGCGGAGCCCCTTCGGCTCGACATTGGGCAGCCGGGCCAGCGTCTCCTCGCGGGAGAGCACCTTCGACGGTCCGAGCCCGAGCCGTCCGGCCAAGAGGTCGTAGAGCTTCATGCCGACGCCGTAGAAGGGCCCCTCCCACCAGTCGTAGACCGGCACGACGAACGGCTGGTTGTGGCAGATGTGCGGGGCGTTCGCGAGCAGCCGGCCGCGCTCCTTCAACGCCTCCATCACCAGCGAGACGTTGCCCTGCTGTAGGTAGCGCACGCCCCCGTGCACCAGCTTGGTGCTGCGGCTCGAGGTGCCCTTGGCGAAATCGTGCTGTTCCAAGAGAACCGTTCGATAGCCGCGCGCCGCGGCTTCCAGCGCGGTGCCCAGTCCGGTCGCACCGCCGCCGACGACGATCACGTCCCAGAATTCGGGCGTCTCGCGTAACCTGCGCAGCCGCGCGTCACGGTCCATCCGCTCGGCCAGGGCCATGCACGGCCTCCCCCTCAGTCCTCGTCCCGCGCCCAGCCCTTCGATCGTTCCAGCGCCGCCCCCCAGCGCCGATAGGCCCGCTCCCGCTCCGCCTCGGCCATGCCCGGCTCGAAGCGCCGGGCGAGCTTCCAGCGCGCATCCAACTCCTCGCGGCTCTGCCAGAACCCCGTCCCGAGGCCGGCCAGATAGGCGGCACCGAGCGCAGTGGTCTCGCTGATCTCCGGGATCTCGACCGGCACCCCCAGCATGTCCGCCTGGTACTGCATCAGCCAGCCATTGACCGACGCCCCGCCATCGGCCCGCAACGCCCCCAGCGCGATCCCCGACTCGCGCCGCATGGCCTCGACCACGTCGCGGGTCTGATAGCAGATGCTCTCGAGCACGGCCCGCGCCAGATGCGCGCGTCCCGTTCCCCGAGTGACGCCGATCAGGAGCCCCCGCGCATAGGCGTCCCAGTGGGGGGCCCCGAGCCCGGCCAGCGCCGGCACGAAGAACACGCCCTCGTTGGAGGCGAGCGAGCGGGCCAGCGCCTCGGTCTCGTCGGCGCTGGCGATCAGGCCGAGACCGTCGCGCAGCCACTGCACGGCCGCCCCGGTGACGAACACCGCCCCCTCGAGCGCGTACTGCACCGGTTCGTCGCCGATCCGCCAGGCGATCGTGGTGAGCAACTGCTCCCGGCTGGTCACCGCCTCCGTCCCGGTGTTCATGAGGACGAACGAGCC
>JBMCMJ010000303.1:0-3442 GCA_048615135.1 Pseudomonadota bacterium | reverse complement strand
GGGCTTCGCGCCGCGATCGCCGTCGCCGAGGCCGATCCGACGCTGGATGTCGCGGTGGTCTCCAAGGTGCTGCCGATGCGCAGCCACACCGTGGCGGCCGAAGGCGGTGCCGCCGGCGTGGTCCGCGACACCGACAGCCTCCAGGCGCATTTCGACGACACCGTCTCCGGTGGCGACTGGCTGTGCGATCAGGACGTCGTGGAACTGTTCGTCGCGGAAGCGCCCCGCCAGCTCATCCGTCTCGAGCACTGGGGGTGTCCCTGGAGCCGCACCCCCGAGGGCAAGCCCGACACCCGCCCCTTCGGCGGCATGAAGATCGAGCGGACCTGGTTCGCCGCCGACAAGAGCGGCTTCCACATCCTCCACACCCTGTTCCAGACCTCCCTGCAGTTCCCCTCGATCCGCCGCTTCGACGAGTTCTTCTCGACCGATCTCCTGGTCGACGACGGCCGGGTCCGCGGCCTCGTCGCGATCGAGGTGCGCACCGGCGAGATCTTCGTCTTCAAGGCCAAGGCGGTGATCATCGCGAGCGGCGGCGGCGGGCGCATTTTCCCGTTCACCACCAATGGCGCCATCAAGACCGGCGACGGCATGGCGATGGCCTATCGCGTTGGCGTGCCGCTCAAGGACATGGAATTCGTCCAATATCACCCGACGGGCCTGCCGGGCACGGGCATCCTCTTGACCGAGGGCTGCCGCGGCGAGGGCGGCTATCTGGTGAACAAGCACGGCCACCGCTACCTCGAGGACTACGGCCTCGGCCCCGCCACGCCGGAGCCCCGCAACAAGGCGATGGAACTCGGACCCCGCGACCGGCTGAGCCAGGCCTTCTGGCACGAGGACCAGAAGGGCAACACCATCGACACGCCCTACGGCAGTGCCGTTCATCTCGACCTCCGCCATCTCGGCGAGGCCAAGATCAACGAGCGCCTGCCCTTCGTGCGCGACCTCGCCACCTCCTACATGCTGGCCGACCCGGTCAAGGTGCCGGTCCCGGTGCGTCCGGTGGTCCACTACATGATGGGCGGCATCCACACCGACATCGACGCCAGGACACCGATCGAGGGCCTGTTCGCCGCCGGCGAGTGCGCCGCCGTCACCATCAACGGGGCCAACCGGCTCGGCTCCAACTCCTTGACCGAACTGCTGGTGTTCGGCGATCGGGCTGGCCGCTACGCCGCGGCTTTCGCGCGCGACGCGGCCATCCCGGACGATGCGGCGCGGATCGATGCCCAGGCAGCCGATCACGCCCGGCGGATCGAGACCATCGCTGGCCGCGAGACGCGCAAGGAAAAGACCGCCGACATCCGCCGCACCATGGCCAACGCGCTGGAGGACGGCTGCGGCATCTACCGCGACGAGGCCCGCATCCAACAGACCTGCGAGGTGCTGGCCGATCTTCGCCAGCGGACCCCCGGTCTTGCTCCCGTGGATCGCTCGAAGATCTTCAACACCGACCTCCTCGGCATCCTGGAGTTGGAGAACATGCTGGAGATCGCCGAGGCCGTCGCGCATTCGGCGCTGCACCGCAAGGAGAGCCGCGGCTCGCACCAGCGGCTCGATCACACCGCGCGCAACGACGCCGACTTCCTGAAGCATTCGATGGCGACCTTCCAGGGCGATCAGACCCCGTCGATCGGCTACCTCGACGTCGTCATCACCAAGTCGCCGCCGGGCGAACGGCTCTACGGCGGAGCCGCCGAGGCCCAGGCGAAGAAGATGGAGGCCGCCGAGTGAGCGTGACCGACAAGACGATCGAAGTCCTGCGCTACGACCCGGAGCAGGACGATGCCCCGCGCTGGCAGAGCTACACCGTACCCTGCCGCGACGAGTGGGTGGTGCTCGACGCCCTCACCTACATCAAGGACGAACTGGACAGCTCGTTGAACTTCCGCTGGTCCTGCCACATGGCGGTCTGCGGTTCCTGCGGCATGCAGGTCAACGACCGCCCCACCCTCTCGTGCAAGGCCTTTATCCGCGAGTACGGCGACACGATCCGCGTCGCCCCCCTGGCCAATTTCCCGATCGAGCGCGACCTCGTCATCGTCATGGACGACTTCATGGAGAAGCTCGAGAAGGGCCGGCCCTGGATCATCCCCAAGCAGAAGCGCGAGGTCGAGGACGGCCCCTACCTCCAGACGCCGACCCAACTCGACGACATCAAGAGCCACACGCTCTGCATCAACTGCATGCTCTGCTACTCGGCCTGCCCGGTCTATGCGCTCGACAAGGAGTTCATGGGGCCGGCGGCGCTGACCCTGATGTACCGCTACAACGCCGACAGCCGCGATGGCGGCTGGGACGAGCGGCTGGAGGTGTTCGCCGGCCACGGCGGGGTGTGGGAGTGCTCGTTCGTCGGCGCCTGCTCGGACGTCTGCCCGAAGCACGTCGAGCCCGCCACCGCCATCCAGAAGGGCAAGATGGACGCGGCGGTCGACTACTTCACCCACCTCGTGCTGCCGCGGGGAGGCTCCTGAGATGGCCCGCCGCCCCTACGTCCAGGAGGTCGACCGCTATCGCTGGTGGATCACCGACAAGCGCTTCAACCGCCCCTTCTACCTCGACTACATGGCGCGCGAGGCGTCGTGCATCTTCATCGCACTCTATTGCATCCTGCTGGTCTGGGGCCTCGGTGCGTTGGCGAGCGGGCCCGAGGCGTTCACCGCGTTCATCGGCGCCATGCAGTCGCCCTTCGGCCTAGTTGTCCAGCTGCTGATCCTCGCCTTCACCGTCTATCATGCCGTGACGTGGTTCAAGCTCGCGCCGATGGGCATGAAGCCCGTCCGCAAGCCGGGCGGCAAGCGCGTGCCCCCGGCCACCATCGTCCAGGCGATGTACGCCGCCTGGGCCGGCTCGACCGTCGTCATCCTCGCCCTCGTCGCATGGTTGCTGCCATGAGCACCAAAGCCCCCTCCCACAAGCCGCTCGTCTGGCTGCCCTTCGCCGCCGGCGGCATGTTCGCGGCGCTCTTCCTGCCGGCCGTGATCCTGCTCACCACCGGGCTGATCCTGCCCGGTGCGACCACCTACGAGGCAGCCCACGCCTTCGCCTCCAACTGGCTGGGCAAGCTCGTCCTGTTCGGCTTCGTGCTGCTCCCCGTCTGGCACGCCGCCCACCGTCTCCGCGTCACCGCCTACGACTTCGGGATCCGCGCCGACCTCCTGGTCGCCCGCATCGTCTACGGCGGCGCCGCCCTGCTCACGCTGTTGACGATCATCTACCTGCTGCAGATCTGAAAACGGAAGGAGTCGGGGGGCTTTTGGCCCCCCGCGCCCCCCGGAGGCCGGCGCTTGCCGGCCTCCACGTTTCGGGGGGTCGAGGGGGCAAAAAGCCCCCTCGTTCCTTTCCTTTCTTTCCTTCTCTAGTCAGGCACCGAGCGCGGTGAGGGCGGCGCCGCCGGCTGCGGTCAGGGCGACCACCAGCCAGGGTGGCGTTTGCCACA
>JBMCMJ010000302.1:0-3446 GCA_048615135.1 Pseudomonadota bacterium | reverse complement strand
GACCGGGTGATCTTCATGGACCAGGGCGAGATCGTCGAGCAGGCCGAGCCCGAAACGTTCTTCTCCAACCCGCAATACGACCGCACCAAGCTGTTCTTGAGCCAGATCCTCGCGCACTGACTGACGCGCGCCACGCACGGAACCTCGCCCCCTCCCCGCGCGTTGTCGCGGTGCAGGAGTCGCCGCTCGGCGGCTCCCTCAACCGCGGATGGAGGCAGGCATGGCGCACCAGCGAAGCGATCGCACCGACGCCGTCGAGCAGCACCGCGCGGACCCGACGGCCCGCCGCACCCGCCACTGGCTGTTCGTCGCCTGGTTCGTCGGCACCTGTTCGATGTTCCTCGCCGCCCTCGGCTTCGGCCGGTTCCTCGAACCGGGGCGGATCGGCATGGTCGAGACGGTGCTGGTCTTCCCGATCCTGCACCTGACCCTGTTCCTGGCGAGCGTCGCTTGGCTCGCTTGGCTCGTGTTCGTGCACAAAAGAGAACCGCCGGCCGAGCGGGAGCGCTGATCATGGCGTCGACGGTGGCGGAGGTGATGGACGAGCGGATGATCGTCGCCCACTGGCACGAGGCCGCACCGACCGCGCGCGATCGCCTCGCCGATCCGGCGCCGGCGATCATGGTCGTCGACGGGGACCGGGTCGTGGCGATGGTCGCCCGGGACAAATTCGAACGGGCGGTGGCCGAGCCGGCGACGCACGCCGGCCGGCCGATCCACCTGCGCGACCTGTTCACCTCGCCCGTCTGGTACGTCTACACCCACGACGATCTCGACGTGGCGCGCTCGACGCTGGCGGCGAGCGCGGACGGTGCCCTCGCCGTGGTCGACGCCCATGCGCGGGTGGTGGGGGTGCTCACCGAAGCCCTGCTGCCGCCCCTTTCCACCCCCGAGCACGGCCGTGCGCCGGCAACGCCGAACGACCGGCACGAGGAATCGCAGCCGCGCCTGACCGTCTACGCGCCGTGGGCGGTGGTCACGGGCGAAACCACGAGTTCCGGCCCCAAGACCTGAGTAGCACCGCTCTGACGAAAGCAGCGGCTGGTGGTCGGCGCGACCTGCGTGCGGCATGATCGAGCGGTGTCCGCCGGAGCCTCTCCATGCCCCTGTTCGTTCCGCAACGCCTCGGAGCGGTCGTCCGCTCGCTGCGCCTCTATCATGGCGATCCCGCCCGCAGCCGCGCCATGCGCCGGCTTTACCGGCAATTCGTCCGCCCCGGCGACCTCGTGTTCGACGTCGGTGCCCATGTCGGCGATCGGACGCTCGCCTTTCGGCGCCTGGGCGCCCGGGTGGTGGCGCTGGAGCCGCAACCCGACATGGCCCGCACGCTCCGCTTGGTTGCAGGGTGGCGCTCCCGCGTGACGATCGTCGAGGCCGCGGTCGGCCGTGCACCGGGCGTGCTCACCCTGCACCTCAACCGCCGCAATCCGACGATCAGCACCGCCAGCCGGGCCTTCGTCCAGGCGGCCGAGGGTGCGGCCGGCTGGGCCGACGAGCGTTGGGACACGACCGTCGAGGTCCCGGTCACGACCCTCGATGCGCTGATCGAGCGGTTCGGCCGACCGGCCTTCGTCAAGATCGACGTGGAAGGCTTCGAGGCGGAGGTGTTGGCGGGTCTCTCCTCGCCCGTTCCGGCGCTGTCCTTCGAGTTCACCACCATCCAGCGCGACGTGGCCCATGCCGCGCTCGACCGGCTGGAGGCACTCGGCAACTGGCGGTTCGACGCCGCCCTCGGCGAGAGCCAGCGGCTGGTGTTCGGAACCCCGGTCGAGGGGCCCGAACTTCGCCGCTGGCTCGATAGCCTTCCGCCGAGTGCCAATTCCGGCGACGTCT
Organism: Pseudomonadota bacterium; assembly: GCA_048615135.1. Taxonomy (GTDB): domain Bacteria; phylum Pseudomonadota; class Alphaproteobacteria; order Geminicoccales; family Geminicoccaceae; genus RECO01. The sequence goes on along the minus strand of JBMCMJ010000302.1, from coordinate 1,613 downwards.
ACGCCTTCGGCGCCGTACCTGCCGCGACCCGTGCGCTCTGACGGCGACGCAGCCACGCGAGCCCGCCGACGCCGGCGGCGAAGCCGAGCCACGCGGCCGGCAGCGGCACCACCTGCAGCGCATAGGCGGTCGTCGTCCCCGACACCTCGTTCGCGATCAACAGCAACGGGTGGCCGTCGAAGCTCAGGATGCCCGGCACGAATTCCAGACCCTCGGGCGCGACGTCGCCGGCGAAGCTGATCGCCCCCAGATAGGCCGGGTTCAGCGGGTCGTTGACGTCGAACGCCAGGGTCAACCCGGTCGTCGTCCGCTCGAGGGCGACGAACGCCACGGTCCGGCCGTCGATCACGCCGATCTCGACGCTCTCGGGCTCCACGCCTTTGTTGTCGCTCCGCCCGTCGTTGTAGAAGTCGGGGAAGTGCTGCAGGACCAGTTCCTCCAGCCAATTGCCGCTCTCGAACACCTGGTTGCCCTGATCGTCGAGGATCGAGAACGAGCGGGCTCCGAAGACGGACAACGCGGCGAAGTCGCCATCGGCATCGCGGCCCCGCGTCGTCGTCACGTTGAGCCGGCCGAGCCGTTCGTCGTCCTGAATGTCGGCGCCGTTCAGCGTCACGAAATCGGCAGCCAGCGGCAGGTCCTTCACCCGCTCTTCTTCCGAGAAGCCGTCGTAGTCACGGCCGTCACCCTCGTTCGCCGTGACGTAGTAGGTCTTGCCGTCCACCTCGAAGGCGGCGATCCCGTCCGGCTGGTACATGCCGACCAGACCGGGATAGAGCTGGAAATTGCCGTCGATCCCGTCCCGGTCGCTCGTGTCGATCTCGTTGCCGGGCTGGCCGTGATCCTTGAAGCCGAGGCTCTTCACCGCCACCAGGGTTTCGCTCGCGAGGTCGATGATCGCGACCGCGTTGTTCTCCTGCAGCGTCACCATCGCCTGGCTGCCGTCCGGCGAGACCGCGATGAACTCGGGCTCGAGGTCCTGCGCGACCGTCGCGACCGTCCCGCCGAAGGGGCCCGGGCCGAAGATGCGCGTGCCGTCGAGGCTGCGCTCGCCGTTGTTCGGGTCGGCGGTCTGCAGGCCGTTCAGCCCCTCGAAGCCGATCGTCGTCACGCCGCGCGTGGCGACGTCGATGACGCTGATCGACCCCTTGGGGTCGATGTCGTAGTCGTCGTTGGGCTCACCCTCGTTGGCGACCAGCACGCGCGCGCCGTCCGGGGTAAAGGTCACCATGTCGGGCAGGCTGCCGACCCGCACGTAGTCGGTGACCTGCAGCGTCGTCGTGTCGAAGAAGGCGACGTAGCCCTCGTCCTGGTCGTCCGCCGGCAGCCCGACCACGCCGAGCCCGCCCTTGGCCGCCACGCCGGTCACACCGTCCGGCGTGAAGCCCGCCGGCAGGTTGGTGAAGGCGAGGCTGCCGACGAGGCTGCCGTCGGTCGCATCGAGCACGTCGACGGTCGGCCCGCCCGCGACGAAGGCCCGCGCGTTCGGCGCGTCGTAGCTCACGATCTCGGCGGCATCGGCACCGCCCGAAGCGGCGTCGTGGTCGAACGTCCAGAGCGGCCTGGACTCGAGCACGAGGGCCGCGGCCAAGGCCGGCAGCGGCGCGAGGCTC
>JBMCMJ010000301.1:0-3478 GCA_048615135.1 Pseudomonadota bacterium | reverse complement strand
CACGACACCCGCCGCTGCACGCGCGAGCTTGCGATAGCCCTTGAGCGCGACCGGCACGTCCTTTTTTGCCGGCGCGTAGGGCGGCGGGTCGGCCACGACGACGTCGAAGCGCTGCTTGGCTTCGGTGAGCCGGCCGACGACCTCGAGCGCGTCGCCACGCGTCGCCTCGACCTTTGCCCCGAAGCCACCGCGCTCGGCGCTCGCCTGCAGGAGTTCGAGCGCCGGGCCCGCCCGATCGACCGCCTGCACGCGCGAAGCTCCGGCCGCGGCCGCGCGCAGGCCGAAGCCGCCCGTGTAGCTGAACAGGTCGAGCACGCGGCGGCCGGGAGCCAGGGTTGCGATCAGATCACGGTTCCACCGTTGGTCGAAGAACCAGCCGGTCTTCTGCCCACCGATCGGATCGGCGAGGAAGGCCACGCCGGCCTCCTCGACGACGACCCGCTCGGGCACCGTCCCCTCGATCCGCGCGGGCAGCATCTCCAGACCCTCGAGTTGGCGGCCGTGGCTGTCGAGCCGGACGACGATGCCGGCCGGAGCCAGCACCCGCTTCAAGGCGTCCAGCACGTCGTCGATCGCTTGGTCAACGAAGGCGGTATTGGGCTGCACCACCACCACATCGCCGAGGCGGTCGACGGTCAGCCCCGGCAAAAGATCACCCTCGCCATGGACGATGCGGCAGTAGCGCGGATCGACCAGCGCCTGTCGGATGGCGAGCGCCCGCTCGATCCGCCGAGCGAAGAAGGCCGCGTCGATCCGCGCCTCGTGGCTGCGCGTCAACAGCCGGGCGACGATCAGCGAGTGCGGGTTGAACTGGGCAAGGCCGTACAGCCGGCCGGCGGGCAGGGCGAGCTTGACGAGGCTGCCGGGCGGCAGCGCCTTCAGCTCGTCGGTCATCTGGATCTCGTTGGCGAAGACCCAGGGCGAGCCGGCGCGCAGGCGGCGTTCGTGCCCGCTCTTGAGCACGACGCGAGGAAGATCGGACATGAGTGCGGGTCGCCAATCGAGGACGGGAGGGCCCTTATGACGCCGGCAGCGAGACCTCGCAAGCATGGGCGCGGGGCGGATCAGCAGGGGAGGCGCCTGGTGCGTTCGCGATACGGGATCTTGTTTCTGGTGCTGGCGGCCTGGGCTCCGACGACGCCTGCACCGGCCAGCGGCATGGTGGTGGCGGCACATCCGCTCGCGGTCGAGGCCGGCGTCGAGGTGCTGCGCGACGGCGGCAACGCGGTCGATGCGATGGTCGCCGTGCAGGCGGTGCTGGGGCTGGTCGAGCCGCAGTCGTCGGGGCTGGGCGGCGGTGCGTTCCTGGTCCACTACGACGCCGCCAACGGCCGGCTCACCACCTTCGACGGTCGCGAGACAGCCCCCATCGCGGCGGGTCCCGACTGGTTCCTCGATGCGGCGGGCGAGCCGCTCGCCTTCTGGGATGCGGTCATCGGCGGCCGCTCGGTCGGCGTGCCGGGCACGCCGAAGCTGCTCGACGCGGTCCATGCCCGGCTCGGCCGCAGCGACTGGGCGCCTCTGTTCGATGCGGCGATCCGGCTGGCGGAGGAGGGCTTTGCCGTCAGCCCCCGGCTCGCGTCGTCGATCGAGGGGGCGCGCGGTCTCGACGCGTTCGCTTCCACCGCCGCCTATTTCCTGCCGGAGGGCGCGCCGCTTGAGGCCGGCACGGTGCTGCGCAATCCGGACTACGCTTCGAGCCTCCGCCGGCTCGCCACCGAACGCAGCGCACCGTTCTACACGGGCGACATCGCCGCCGAGATCGCCCGGACCGTGAACGGGGCGGGCGGCGCGATGACCGTCGAGGACCTTGCCGCCTACCGGGTGGTGGAGCGCGAGCCCGTCTGCCAGCCCTACCGCGGGCTCGAGGTCTGCGGCATGGGCCCGCCCAGCTCCGGCGGGCTGACCGTGGGCCAAATCCTGGGCCTGCTGCAGCATTTCGACGTCGCCTCGCTCGGCGCCGGTGCCTCCTTCACCCACCTGTTTGCCGAGGCGAGCCGGCTCGCCTATGCCGACCGAGCGATGTACATGGCGGATGCCGACTTCGTGGCGATGCCCACGGCGGGCCTGCTCGACCCGGCCTATCTGACCGCCCGTGCCCAGTTGGTCGACCCCGTTCGGGCCAACCCGGAGGCCCGCGCCGGCAATCCGCCCTGGGGCGAGGCGACCCGCCGGGCGCCGCAGGTGCAGCCCGAGGGCGGCGGGACGAGCCACGTCTCGATCGTCGACGCGGACGGCAATGCGGTCTCGCTGACCACGACCATCGAGAGCGGCTTCGGCTCCAGGCTGATGGCGGCGGGGTTCCTCCTGAACAACGAGCTGACCGACTTCTCCTTCCGCTCCGAGGCGCAGGGGCGTGCGGTCGCCAATCGGGTCCAGCCCGGCAAGCGGCCGCGCAGTTCGATGAGCCCGACGATCGTGCTGGAGGACGGCCGCCCGGTAATCGTGGCGGGCTCGCCCGGCGGCGCCAGGATCATCGGCTACACCGCGCTCGCCCTGGTCGGCCTGATCGACTGGAACCTCGAGCCCGCCGAGGTGGTCCGCCTGGGACACGCCCAGAACCTCGGCCGCTATACCGATCTGGAGGAGGGGACGGCCGCGGCCGATCTGGCCGCCGACCTCGAGACGCTCGGCCACGAGGTGCGGACGCTGACCATGACCAGCGGCCTCGCGATCATCCGCATCGGCGCCGACGGTACGCTCGAGGGGGCCGCCGACCCGCGCCGCGAGGGCGTCGTCGGCCAACCCTAGCGGCGGCTCGCGACGAGCGTTTTCGAAGCGGCCCGGTGCGCTCGGCGCCGTCGGGTGTCGGCTGCGAAGCCCTCGCCACTCCGTCGGGAACGCCGTGGCTGCTCGACGGGTGTTCGCCTATACCCGAGCCATGCGAACACTTCTCGTCGAAGACCACCCACCTTTGTCCAGCGCGATCGCGGATGGCTTGCGGCGCGCGGGGTTCGCCGTCGATCTCGCGGTTTCGGTCGCCGAGGCACGTGAAGCAGCTTCGCTGTGTCGGTACGACCTCGCCATTCTGGACCTCGGTCTTCCCGACGGAAGCGGTCTCGACCTGCTGGACGAGTGGCAAGGGCGCGGAAGCTTTCCGATGATCATCATGACGGCTCGCGGGGCGCTGGGCGATCGGGTCGCCGGCTTGGAAGGCGGAGCGGACGATTACCTCGTGAAGCCGGTGGAGATCCCGGAGCTCGTCGCGCGCTGCCGTGCCGTATTGCGCCGGCCGGGGAATCGCCAGAGCGTCATGCTGACGGCCGGGAACATCGAGTTGGACACGAGCAGTCGCCAAGCGGCGTGCAACGGCCAGCCGCTCGCCCTTGGCCGGAGGGAGACCAGCGTATTGGAGTGGCTGCTCCGTCACCAGGGTCGGGTGGTCACGCGTACCGCCCTGGTGGAATCGCTCTACGACGGGGATCAGGGCGTTACGCTCAATGCCGTCGATGCCGCGGTGTCGCGTTTGCGTCGCGCG
>JBMCMJ010000300.1:0-3493 GCA_048615135.1 Pseudomonadota bacterium | reverse complement strand
CGCGACGACGAGAACTGGATGAAGCACACGCTGATCTGGATCGACGAGGCGCACGAGCCGCGCATCGCCGATCGCGCCGTGCATTCCTTCACCCTGAGCAACGACGTGGAGCCGGTCCCGCCGCAAAAGCGCGTCTACTGACCCGCACCGCCGCACCGATCCACCTGCGCGAAGAGACACCGATGGCCGAGTTTGCCCTTCCCGCCAACAGCCGCATCACCAAGGGCCGGCATTTTCCGGCGCCCGAAGGGGCGAAGAACGTCAAGACCTTCAAGATCTACCGCTACGACCCGGACACGGGCGAGAACCCGCGGCTCGACACCTACGAGGTGGACATGGACGAGTGCGGGCCGATGGTTCTGGACGCGCTCATCAAGATCAAGAGCGAGATCGACACCACCCTCACCTTCCGCCGCTCCTGCCGCGAGGGCATCTGCGGCTCGTGCTCGATGAACATCGGCGGCAGCAACACCCTCGCCTGCACCTGCGCCGTCGAGGACGTGGCGGGCAAGGACGTGGCGGTTTATCCGTTGCCGCACATGAACGTGGTCAAGGACCTCGTCGTCGACCTGACGCAGTTCTGGGCGCAGTACGAATCGATCCAGCCCTGGCTCAAGGCCGACAGCCCGTCTCCGGCCAAGGAGCGCACCCAGTCGGTCGAGGAACGCGAGAAGCTCGACGGTCTCTACGAGTGCATTCTCTGCGCCTGCTGCAGCACCGCCTGCCCCAGCTACTGGTGGAACGGCGACAAGTATCTCGGGCCTGCCGTGCTGCTCCAGGCCTATCGCTGGATCGCCGACAGCCGCGACGAATATACCGGTGAGCGGCTCGACGACCTCGAGGACCCGTTCCGCCTCTACCGCTGCCACACCATCATGAACTGCACGAACGTGTGCCCGAAGGGGTTGAACCCGGCCAAGGCGATCGGCGAAATCAAGAAACTCATGGTTGAACGTACGCTGTAATTTTCGCGCAGATTAGACCTAGCCGAATCTGTCGCGGAGCGGTAACGTCCCTGTTATAAGAATGAGTTGAGCGTAAGCTCACCAAGCAGGTCAGCACTGAAAAAGGAGCCGTCATGGCTCCTTTTTTCTGTCCCCAATCAAGCGGCTTCTCTTCGCGGCGCGTCGAGCGCGTCCGACCAGAGCCGGGCGACGCCCTCGCGGACCTGCGCTTCCGCCGCCCGCGCCAGAATCTTGCGGTCGCGCACCACGTCGCCCTCCAAGGGCGGATGAAACACCACGCGCACCTCGGCCCCCGACGATCCGAGGGCGCGCCAGAGGTGCGGGAACATGTCGTCGGCACCGATCCAGGCGAACAGATCCCGACGCTCGCCGACCAGCGGTTCGCCGCTCCGCAGCCGGGTGAAGGCGAGGCTCACCGCCTGCACCGTGACCGGCAGACCGGTCGCGTCCGACGTCACGCTCTGCAAAAGCGAACTCTTGAAAGGCAGCACCTCGCGGCCGTCGCCGTTGGTCCCCTCCGGGAACAGGATCAGCCGATGGTCCTGCAAGAAGCGCCGGCGCAGCAACGCGACCTGCTCGCCGGCGCGGCCGGCCCGACGGGGAATGAACACGGTCCCGGTCAGCCGGCTGAACTGGCCGAACAGGGGCCACGACGCGACCTCGCTCTTCGCGACGAACGTGGCATCCACGAGGCTGCCGAAGGCCGGGATGTCGAAATAGGAGACGTGGTTGACCAGGAACAGGATCGGCCCCGGCCGCTCGACCGGCGTCCCCTCGACCCGCACGTCGAGCCCGGCGCACCGATTGACTCCGGCGCACCAGAGCCGCTGCACCCGTTGCTGGATCCGACGCGGCAGTGGCAAGGTGAACAGATAGAGCCCGGCGAAGGCGAAGGAGACCGCGAGAAACGCCAGAAAGCGCCCGAGGGCGCGCGCGTGCCTCACGCCGCCGCCTGATCGCTGTCGCGCCGGTAGTGCTTGACGTAGCGCCGGGTCACCGCCTCGACGGGCAGCACTACGCAGACGTCGATGGTGTTGAAGGCCTTGTCGATGACGGCCCCCTCGCCCACCCGGCCGCCGAGCCGGAGATAGCCCTTCACCAGCGGCGGCATCTCCCGCTTGACGCGCTCCGGATCGATCCGCTCGGGCGGCAGACGGTTCATTTCCACGTAGCGGCGCGGCAGGGCATGGGGCCGTTCGGCGGCCGGCATGAGATGGTTGTGGTGCAAAAAGCTCAAGGCGTGCGCCACGGCGTCGGGGTCGGTCCCCGGAAAACTCGCACAGCCGAGCATCAGGTGCAGATCGTAATGCAGCAGGTAGTCGGCAATGCCTTTCCAGAGCACCTGCATGACGCCTCGGCTGCGATAGGCCGGGTCGACGCAGGAGCGGCCCAGTTCCAGGACGTGGTTCGCCCGGCTCATCAACGGCCCGAGATCGAACTCGTCAGCGGTATAGAAACCGCGATGCGCCGCTGCGATCTCGCCCCGCAGCAAGCGGTAGGTCCCCACCACCTTGGGCCAGCGACCCTGCACCGAACGATCGACGACGAGCAGGTGGTCGCAATAACGGTCGAAGCGGTCGATATCCCGTCGCAGCCACAGGCCGCGCCCGCGCATCGCCGCGCCCATCTCGTTGTGGAAGACCCGAAAGCGCAGCGCCTGCGCCGCCCGGATCTCGGCACGCGTCGCAGCCAGCCGCAGTTCCAGGCCGTCGTTCACCGGACCGAAGGCCGGACCCTGCCGGCCCCGGACGCCCGAGAGCACGGCCAGCGAACCGAAGGCCGGTGGTCGCCAGCGGGCGAAAGCGAACCTCGTCTGCATCATGGCCCTTGCCTGGGGTCGCCCCTTGCTCTCTGCAAGTCCGAAACCGTATAGCGGAACGAACAGGGAGCACCACCTCGTATGAACCTCGCCCGAGCCCTTCGCCGGCGTGCTGCCGCCGATCAGCCCATCCGCGTCGCCCTGGTCGGCTGCGGCAAATTCGCCACCATGTTCCTGGCCCAGGTGCGCGTGACGCCCGGCCTGGCGGTCAACTGGGTAGTCGACCTCGATGTCGCTCGGGCGCGGCGCAATCTGGAACAGGTCGGCTACGCCCCCGAGGCCCTCCGGGCGGCGAGCCTCGACGACGCCATCGAGCGGGGCGGCATCTGCTGCTCGGAAGGGCTGGACGAGCGGGTGGCGGACCCGCGGATCGACGTCGTGGTCGAGGCGACCGGCGATCCGGGCGCCGGCTGCGCCCACGCACTCCGGGCCATTGCCGCGGGCAAGCACGTGATCATGGTCAATGTCGAGGCGGACGTGACCGTCGGCCCGGTGCTGGCGGCGGAGGCCCGCCGCCAGGGCGTGGTCTACGGCTTCGCCTATGGCGACCAGCCAGCGCTGATCGCCGAACTGGTCGACTGGGCGGAGACCGCGGGCCTCGAGGTCGTCGCCGCCGGCAAGGGCACGCGCTACCTGCCGCGGTTCCATCGGTCCACGCCCGAGACCGTGTGGGCGAACATGGGCTTCGATCCGGCCATGGCCGAACGCG
>JBMCMJ010000299.1:0-3494 GCA_048615135.1 Pseudomonadota bacterium | reverse complement strand
ACCGGGGCACCCGTGCTGAGGCCGCCGAGAATGCCGCCCGCGTGGTTGGCGAGAAAGGCGGGCCTGCCGTCGAGCATCCGCATCTCGTCGGCGTTGGCCTCGCCGGAGAGACGAGCGGCCTGGAAGCCGTCGCCGATCTCGACGCCTTTGACGGCATTGATCGACATCATCGCCTTGGCGAGATCGGCATCGAGCTTGTCGTAGACCGGCTCGCCGAGGCCCGCCGGCACCCCGTCGGCGACCACCTCGATGACGGCACCGACCGAAGAGCCCGCCTTGCGCACGGCGGCGAGGCGCTCCTCCCAACGCGCGGCGGTACGCGCGTCCGGACACCAGAAGGGATTGCGCTCGACCTCGTCCCAGTCCCACGCTTCCCGGTCGACCGCGTCACCGCCCATCTCGACCAGAGCACCGCGGATGCGGATAGCCGGCCCCAGCACCTTGCGGGCGACCGCACCGGCAGCGACCCGCATGGCCGTCTCGCGGGCGCTCGATCGGCCGCCGCCGCGATAGTCGCGCAGGCCGTACTTCACGTCGTAGGTGAAGTCGGCATGACCCGGCCGGTACTGGTCCTTGATCTCGCCATAGTCCTTCGAGCGCTGGTCCCGGTTGCGGATCAGGAGACCGATCGGCGTGCCGGTGGTCCGCCCCTCGAAGGTGCCGGAGAGGATTTCGACCTCGTCCGGTTCTTGACGCTGCGTGACGAATTTCGACTGGCCGGGCCGGCGCCGGTCGAGGAAGTGCTGGATGTCGGCCTCGACGAGGTCGAGCCCCGGCGGCACGCCATCGACCACGCAGCCGAGGGCGGCCCCGTGGCTCTCGCCGAAGGTCGTGAACCGGAACGCGACGCCGAAGCCGTTGCCCGCCACGGGTCGCGCCTAGACGACCGAGATATCCGGCGCGTCGACCGCCTTCATGCCGACGACGTGGTAGCCGCTGTCGACGTGCAGCACCTCGCCCGTGGTGCCGCTGCCGAGGTCGGAGAGCAGATAGAGTGCGGCACCGCCGACGTCCTCGAGCGTGGTGTTGCGCTTCAAGGGCGAGTTGTACTCGTTCCACTTCAGGATGTAGCGGAAATCGCCGATCCCCGAGGCGGCGAGGGTGCGGATCGGGCCCGCCGAAATGGCGTTCACGCGGATGCCCTTGCCGCCGAAATCCACCGCCAGATAGCGCACGCTCGCCTCGAGCGCGGCCTTGGCCACCCCCATGACGTTGTAGTGGGGCATGACGCGCTCGGCACCCGCATAGGTCAGGGTCAACAGGCTGCCGCCGGCCGGCATCAGCGGCTCCGCCCGGCGGCAGAGTTCGGTGAACGAATAGCAGGAGATGGCCAGCGTCCGCTGGAAGTTCTCCGCCGAGGTATCGAGGTAGCGGCCGCGCAACTCGTCCTTGTCCGAGAACGCGATGGCGTGGACCAGGAAATCCAGCCGGCCCCAACCTTGCTCGATCGCGCCGAACAGGGCGTCCATCTCGGCCGCGTCGGTGACGTCGCCGGGCATGACGATCGGCGCGTCCAGTTGCGCCGCGAGCGGGCGGACGCGCTTTTCCAGGGCCTCGCCTTGATAGGTGAAGGCGAGTTCCGCCCCCTGCGCGCGGGCCGCCCTGGCGATCCCCCAGGCGATCGAGCGGTCGTTGGCCACGCCCATGATCAGGCCGCGCTTGCCGGCCAACAACGTTCCCGTCTCGATCATTCGGTTCTCCCGTCCTGCTGGACCCGTTCGTCGCCGCCGCCGAGCGCGGCGGCTCACCCACCGTAGCGATGACCGGCTGCGTTGAGTTCGCAGCCGAACAGGAGCACGGCGGCAGCGATATAGAAGAACATCAGCGTCGCCACCACCCCACCGAGGCTGCCATAGGTCAGGCTGTAGGCGGCCACGTGGGTGAGGTACAGCTCGAAGGCGCGTGCGGCCAACCCCCAGCCGAGCACCGTGAAGACGGCCCCGGGCAGCACGTCCGCCCAACGCAGCCGGCGATAGGGCAGGGTCTTGAACAGGGCCGCGGTCATCAGGACCAGCACGGCGAACACGACGAGGTTGACGAAACCGGGTACGGTGGCGCTCGCCCATTCCGGCCGGTCGAGGAGGTCGGCCGTGAAATGAACGAAGCGCGGCAGGACCAGGACGGAGAGGGCTGCGCCCAGGGTGACGAGCGCGAACAGGATCGTCAGGCCCAGGCTCTGCAGGCGCCGCCACCAGAGCACGCGCGGCTGCGCGACGCCGTAGGCACGATCGAAGGCGTAGCGCAGGGCCTCGAAGCCGGTGGAGGCCGCCCAAAGCGCGCCGACGAGACCGATGGTGACCGCGCCGGCACGGGGCGAATCGACCACCTCGATCGCCACCGGGCCGAGCACGGCGCTGACGTCGTGCGGCACTTGCTCGAGCCCCAGCGCCACCACCTCGCGCGCCGCCTCGGTCGAGCCGACCATGCCGGCGCTGGCGACGACGATGATCAGGAAGGGAAACAACGAGAGGATCGTCGCGAAGGCGATGTGCCCCGCGTGGATCGACTGGTTGTTGTCGTTGAACCCGCGCACCGCATGGCCGACGCGGGCCGCCCAACCGAGCCTGCGCGGACCGCTAGGCATCGTGTTGCAACGGTTCTAAGGTCCGGTCAGCGTTTCGTGAAACCAAGGACAGGCACCAATGGCGAGGGTTACCGTTTTCGACAAGGCGAAGCTGCCGAGCCGGCATTCGAGCGTCGGCCCGGATCGTGCGCCTCATCGATCCTACTACTTTGCCATGGGTCTGACCAAGGACGACATCGCCCGGCCGTTCGTGGGCGTCGTCACCACGTGGAACGAGGCCGCCCCCTGCAACATCGCACTCGCCCGCCAAGCACAGGCGGCGAAACGGGGCGTGGCCAAGGCGGGCGGCACGCCCCGCGAATTCACTACCATCACCGTAACCGACGGCATCGCCATGGGCCACCAGGGGATGAAGTCCTCTCTGGTCAGCCGCGAGGTGATCGCGGATTCGACGGAGTTGACCGTGCGCGGTCACGCCTACGACGCGCTGGTGGGTCTGGCGGGCTGCGACAAGTCGCTGCCGGGGCTGATGATGGCCATGGTGCGGCTCAACGTGCCGGCGGTGTTCATGTACGGCGGCTCGATCCTGCCGGGTAAGTTCCGCGGCAAGGACGTGACCGTGCAGGACGTGTTCGAGGCGGTGGGCAAGCACGCGGTCGGGCAGATGAGCGCCGAGGACCTGGAAGAGCTGGAGCAGGTGGCCTGCCCGTCGGCCGGCTCCTGCGGCGGTCAGTTCACCGCCAACACCATGGCCTGCGTCTCGGAAGCGATCGGCCTCGCGCTGCCCGGCTCGGCCGGTACGCCCGCCCCCTACGAGACCCGCGACCAGTGGGCCGAGGCGTCCGGTCAGGCGGTGATGGACCTGCTCGCGGCGGGTATTCGCCCGCGCGACATCGTCACCCTCAAGTCGCTGGAGAACGCGGCGCGGGTCGTCGCGGCCTCGGGCGGCTCGACCAACGGTGCCCTGCAC
>JBMCMJ010000298.1:0-3508 GCA_048615135.1 Pseudomonadota bacterium | reverse complement strand
CGGTCGACGTCGAGCAGCACCAGGGTGACCGTCCGATCGTGGCGGCGGGCCCGTGCGATCTCCTGCTCCGCGACCTCCAAAAACCGTCGACGGTTGGCCAGACCCGTCAGCGGGTCCACATTGGCGAGGCGATCGAGTTCGGCGTTGGCGGCCTCCAGGTTCGCAAGGGCTCGCGCGAGGTCGTCCGTGCGGTGGGCCACACGTCGCCGCAGCGTCCGTTCGTGGCCGAGGAGCCCGAGACCGGCGAACACGGCGAGGACGGCGCCGCCGGCAGGCAGCAGCCAGGAGGGCCACGGCTCGCCCGGGATCAGCCATCGCCGCTCGATCGCCGCGATGTCCTCCGCCTCGACGCGCCCGAGCACCGCATCGATCACCAACAGCAGATCATCGGCGCCGCGGGGGACCGCCGCATGAATCGTGTCTGTGTAGAGGGAATGGACGGCTTCGAACCGGTCGAGGGCCTCGTGCCGGATCAAGCGGTAATGGCCGGACGGGTAGTCGGCGACGAAGCCCACGAGTTCGCCCTCCACCGCCGCCTCGACCATCGCATCGCTGTCGGCGAAGCCGCGGATTTGCAGGTGCGGGTAATGCTCTGCCAGGAACTGTTCCTCGACGGTCCCGCGGACGACGCCGATCCCCTCGTTCTCGAGCCGTGCGAGGTCGCGCAACTCCACCGCGCGGTCGGCGAACACCATGGTTCGCACCCGCAGGATGGGCTGCGAGAACGCGTAGTCCTCGGCTCGCTCGGCGGTGCGGGTCATGCCGGCATGGATCGGCACGACCCCGTCGCGCACCAGGGCGAGCGACGCCTCCCAGTCCACGAGGCGCGGGTCGAGCTGCAGGCCGCTCCGCGCGGCCGCCAGCCGCCACACGTCGATCAGGAGGCCGTGGGGCTCGCCCCGGTGGTCGAGAAAGGCAAACGGCAGCCAATGGGCGGAATTGGCGACGATCAGGGTCGCCGGCTCAGCGCCATCGCCCGCTGCGGGACGGCCGAGCGCCAGCAGCAACAGCGACGCGATCGCGTATGGACGAAGTGCGCGCAACCTGACCCTCGCCGCCCCATTCGGTCTTCCGACTGATTTCCTAATCAATCGGAAGCGGCTGGGGAAGCGGGATGCGCGCGTCTCAGGAAGAAACCGTCGCGGCGCGCTCCTGCAGCACCGAGATCAGACCTTCCACGCCGCGGCGCTGGACCACCGAGTTGAACTCGTTGCGATGGGTGACGACCATGCTGCCGATCCCCTCGACCTCGATGTCGATGATCTGCAGACTGCCGCTCCGTTCGCGGACGCGCCAGTCGATCCGCACGGGCTGGTCGGCTCCGACCACGCGCGTTGCCACGCGCACGTCGTTCCGCCCGATCGGCTCCGCCGACACCATCTCCAGACGCTGGCCGCTGTAGTCGTCGAGACGGCTCGCGTAGGTCGAGACGACCCACTGCTCGAAGGCTTCCAGATAGGCCGTGCGCTGCGCTTCGCTCAGGTCACGGAAGGGCGGGCCGAGCACGGTCGCGGCGATGAAGCCGACGTCGAAGCCCTCGTAGAGCAGGACGCGCAGATCGTCGCGGCGCTGCTCCAGGCTCTCGTCCGAATTCAGGATCACCGTCGCCCGCTGGGCGAGATCGGCGATGAAGGACCGTGCGGCCGCCGGCTCCAAGGCGGCCGCCGGCCCGAGGCCGGCGCCGAAGGCGAGCACCATGGCCCCCACCAGCAGCAATCGACGTGACCAAGCGCGCATCCGACATCTCCCTCGCCGCCTCCGGTGTCCACCGGCGCGAAATCATTGGGGCGGCTATCTAAACGGTTTCGCGCCGCGCCGGTAGCCGAAAGCCGTCAGCCGTGGTCGTCCCCGCTGCGCGTGTGGCGATGGATCAGATAAAAGATGAGGACGACGCCGACGCCCGTAAAGAACAGGCCGGTGCCGTAGAACACGGTATCGGTGGCGTTGCTCGCCATGAACAGCCCGAACAGGCTGACCAAGCCGAGGACGACTCCGAGAACCCAGGGACCCATCGTGTCTTCCCAATTCATGCAGCAGGAGCCGTTGAAGGCGCATCCGGGTGTTGGACGAGGTCGGTGTAGGCGTGCCAAGTGGCATGTCCGATCAGCGGCAGGGCGATGACGAGCCCGAGATACAGCGTCGCGATTCCGCCGCCGACGAACAGCACCACGAGCATACCCCAGAGCGCCATCGTCTTGGCGTTCTGCGTCACCGCTCGGATGCTCGTGATGATCGCGTCCATGACGTTGGACTCGGGGCGGTCGAGCAGCATCGGGATCGAGACGGCGCTGATGGCGAAGGTGGCCGCGGCCAGCACGCCGCCGACCGCGGTGCCGAAGACCAAGAAGGGCAGCGAACTCGGCGTCAAGAACGTCTCGACCAGCAGGTTGTCGATCGACGGGACGTTGCCGACCCCGAAATAGAGCATGAAGATCAGCGCCGCGATGCGCGCCCACAGGATCAGCATCAACAGCAGCGCCACGCCCATCAGGGCGATCTGCGAGGTGTTGCGCTGCCAGGCGGTCAAGGCGGCGGCGAGACTGGTGGCTTCACCGGCCGCGCGGCGGCGGCTGATCTCGTAGAGGCCGACGGCGGCGAGCGGGCCGATGATCAAGAAGCCCGCGGACATCGGCAGCGCCAGATAATAGAGGTCCAGGGCGAACAGCCCGGCGGTCAGAAGATAGCCGATGGCCGTGAACATCGCTCCATAGAGCAGCGAGACGACCGGGGCGGCAACGACGTCGCCCCAGCCCGCGCGCAGCCAGCTCCACGGACGGTCGAAGGGGACGTGGCCGATCGCCGCGCCCGTACCCGAAACTCCCGACGCCGCTTGGTTCATCGCGTTCCCCCCAACCTCGGCTGCCACTTATGAACATCTGCCACGAAACCGCCCGCCCGTTCCACACCTAGGACGCGGGATCGGCCCAAAAGGCAAGGTCCGACAAGCTGGCGGCCGCGCAGGTCGCCGCTCTCGCCGGATGGTCGAGTTGACGTTTTCACATAGATGAATGCGTAACCGCCGCCGTAGTCAGTCGTTCGGAGGAACCATGACGGCACTCGCAGCTTCGGCAGGGCCCGGCTCCGCCGCCCTCGCCAAACCGACGGAGTACGTGGAAAGCGTCATCCGTTGGTTCGTCATCGCTACGTTGTTCTGGGGTGTCGTCGGCTTTACCGCCGGGACGTTCATCGCCTTCCAACTGGCCTATCCGGAGCTGAATTTCGGGCCGGCGTGGCTGAATTTCGGGCGCCTGCGACCGGTCCACACCTCCGCCGTCATCTTTGCCTTCGGTGGTAATGCGCTGATGGCGACCTCGCTCTACGTGGTGCAGCGGACCTGCCGCCAGCGGCTGTTCGGTGGTGAATACACCGCCATGTTCGTGTTCTGGGGCTACCAGTTGTTCATCGTGCTGGCGGCCACCGGCTACCTGCTCGGCATCACCCAGTCGAAGGAATACGCCGAGCCCGAGTGGTACGTCGATCTGTGGCTGACGCTCGTCTGGGTGGTCTA
>JBMCMJ010000297.1:0-3525 GCA_048615135.1 Pseudomonadota bacterium | reverse complement strand
GTGGCGGGCCGCAGCGTGAAGGCACCCTCAGACGTGGATCGGCTTGCTGTGTGCCGCGAGCGCCGCTTCCTTGATCGTCTCGGAAAGCGTCGGGTGCGGGTGGCAGGTCCGGGCGATATCCTCCGAGCTGGCGCCGAACTCCATGGCGATCCCGATTTCGGTGATCATGGTGCCGGCCTCGGCACCGATGATGTGGCACCCGAGCACGCGATCCGTCTCCTTTTCGGCCAGCAGCTTGACGAAGCCCTCGGTCATGCCGACCGACTTGGCCCTAGCATTGGCGGCGAAGGGGAACTTGCCGACGGTGTAGGCGATGCCCGCGTCCTTCAGCTGCTCCTCGGTCTTGCCGATGCTGGCGATCTCGGGGGCGGTGTAGACCACGCCCGGAATGGCGTCGTAGTTGATGTGCGGCTTTTGGCCGGCGATCAGCTCGGCGACCGCCACGCCCTCCTCCTCGGCCTTGTGGGCGAGCATCGGCCCCTCGATCACGTCGCCGATGGCGTAGAGGCCGGGCACCGCTGTCCGGTAGTGCGCGTCCACCGGAATGCGCCCCTTGTTGTCGACCTTCAAGTCGACCGTTTCGAGGCCCAGATCGTCGGTATAGGGGCGCCGGCCGATCGCGACGAGGACCACGTCGGCTTCGAGCACCTTGGGCTCGCCACCCGCCGCCGGTTCGATCGTCACCTTGCAGCCGTCGCCCGCATGCTCGACCGCCATCACCTTGTGGCCGAGTTCGAACGCGAAGCCCTGCTTGGCCAGGATGCGCTGGAACTGCTTGGAGACCTCGCCGTCCATGCCGGGCGTGATCCGATCGAGGAACTCCACGACGGTCACCTCGGCCCCGAGCCGGCGCCAGACGGTGCCCATCTCGAGGCCGATATACCCGCCGCCGACCACGAGCAGATGCTTCGGCACCGACTTCAGGTCGAGCGCACCGGTCGAGGAGACGATCCGCTCCTCGTCGATCGTCACCCCCGGCAGCGGCATGACGTCCGAGCCGGTGGCGATCACGATGTGCTTCGCCTCGAGTTCCGCCGTCCCGCCCTCGTTCAGCTGGACATTGACCTTGCCCGGACCATCGAGGCGGCCATGGCCCGCGAAATAGGCGACCTTGTTCTTCTTGAACAAAAAGGCGATGCCCTGGGTCAACTCGCCGACGATCTTGTCCTTGTGGCCGAGCATGGCGCCCAGATCGAGGTCGACGCCCTGGACCTTGACGCCGTGCGCGGCCATGCCGTGGCTCGCCTCGGCAAACAGCTCGGACGAGTGCAACAACGCCTTGGAAGGGATGCAGCCGACGTTGAGGCAGGTGCCGCCGAGCGCGCCGCGCTTCTCGACGCACGCCACCCGCATGCCGAGTTGCGCCGCCTTGATCGCCGCGACGTAGCCGCCCGGGCCGCCACCGATCACCACCACGTCGAAGGTCTCGCTCATCCGTCCATCCCGCTTGCCATCACGCTTGGTTGTGGGTTCCGGTGTCGGTGCCGGCGCGACACCCTCGCCCACCGCCGGTTCGCCACCCGCGGCCATCGGCACCGGCGGTGCTGCAAGGCCGAGCCACCGGGCCAACCATCTCCCCGCCATCCGCTTCGCCTCAGGCGTCGAGCAGCATCCGCTCCGGGTCCTCGATGCACTCCTTGACCCGGACGAGGAAGCTCACCGCCTCGCGGCCGTCGATGATCCGGTGATCGTAGGAAAGCGCGAGGTACATCATCGGCCGGGCCTCGATCGACCCGTCGGGCATGACCATCGGTCGTTGCATGGTCTTGTGCATGCCCATGATGCCGACCTGCGGCGGGTTGAGGATCGGCGTGGACATCAACGAGCCGAACACCCCGCCGTTCGAGATGGTGAAGGTGCCGCCCATCAGGTCTTCCATGGCGAGCTTGCCGTCGCGCGCCTTTTGACCCAACTCCGTGATCGTCCGCTCGATGGTGGCGAAGCTCATCTGGTCGGCGCCGCGCACCACCGGCACGACGAGACCGGCATCGCTCGAGACCGCCACGCCGATGTCGTAGTAGTGCTTGTAGACGATCTCCTCGCCGTCGATCTCGGCGTTGACGGCCGGGTAGGCTTTGAGCGCCTCGATGGCCGCCTTCACGAAGAAGCTCATGAAGCCGAGCTTCAGGCCGTGCTTCTTGACGAACTGATCCTGATAGCGCTGGCGCAGTTCGATCACCGCCGTCATGTCCACCTCGTTGAAGGTGGTGAGCATGGCGGCCGTGTTCTGCGCCTCCTTCAGCCGCTCGGCGATGCGCTTTCTGAGGCGCGTCATCCGCACCCGCTCCTCGCCCCCGCGCAGCGCAGGGGCCGGCTGCGGGGCTTCGGCGGTCGGCACGGGGGCTGGGGCCGGCTTGGCCGGGGCGGCGGCGGCCATCACGTCGGCCTTGGTGACGTTGCCCTTGGGCCCCGTCCCCTCGATCGCGCGCAGATCCACCCCCTTTTCGGCGGCGAGCTTCTGGGCGGCGGGGCCGACACCGGCCGGTGCCGCCTCGCCGTTGCCGGCCTCGGCCTTGACGAACTCGGGGGTGGGCGTCGGAGCAGGCGCAGAGGTGGCGGGTTTCGGCGGCGCCGCCGGGGCGTCACCCTCCTCGAGAAAGCCCAACACAGCACCGACCTCGACCTCGCTACCCTCGGCCGCGGCGATCTCGGCGATGGTGCCGTTGGCCGGTGCGTTGACCTCGACCGTTACCTTGTCGGTTTCCAGTTCGACGAGCGGTTCGTCCATGGCGACCGCCTCGCCCGGCTGCTTGAACCACTTGGCGACGGTCGCCTCGGTGACCGATTCACCGAGGGTGGGAACCTTGATCTCGATGCTCATGACGAGTGCTGCCTTCCCCCGGAAAGACGATCAACGATCGAGCGACAGGGCCTCGGCCACCAGCCGCTCCTGTTCGCGTACGTGTTGGGCATGGAAGCCGGTGGCGGGCGAGGCCGAAGGCGCCCGGCCCGCGTAGATCGGCTTGTCGAACTCGAAGCCCTGGTCCTCGAGCATGTTGTGCAGCCGCGGCTGGACGAAGAACCAGCCGCCCATGTTGCGCGGCTCCTCCTGGCACCAGACGACCTTGGCCGAACGCGGGTAGCGGTCGAGTTCGGCAGCCAGCACGTTCTCCGGGAACGGGGCGAGCTGCTCCAGCCGGAGAAGCGCGATGCGGTGGTCGATGCCCTGGTCCTCGGCCGCCTGCTTCAGGTCGTAGTAGACCTTGCCGCTGCACAGGACGACCCGCTCGACCTCGGCGTCCGCCGGGCTCGTCTCGCGGTCGTAGAGCACCCGGTGGAACGCCGTGCCGGCCGCCATGTCGGCGAGGCTCGAGACGCAGCGCTTGTGCCGCAGCAGCGACTTGGGCGTCATGACGATCAGCGGCTTCCTGAACTTCCGGTGCAGTTGGCGGCGCAGCGCATGGAAGTAGCTCGCCGGGGTCGAGGGGTAGACGACCTGGATGTTGTCCTCGGCGTAGAGCTGCAGAAAGCGCTCCAGCCGCGCCGAGCTATGTTCCGGCCCCTGGCCCTCGTAGCCGTGCGGCA
>JBMCMJ010000296.1:0-3528 GCA_048615135.1 Pseudomonadota bacterium | reverse complement strand
ATCGTGTCCGGCCGATTGCCGGCCCCGAACAGGTCGACGGCGAAGGCGGCATAGCCAAGCTCGGCCAGCATCTCGGCGCGGCGCTCCTCGTAGGCGCCGAGGCCGTCCCAGTCGTGGACGATGACGACCAGACCGCGGGCGTCGCCCTCGGGCAGCGCGAGGTAGCCGTCGTAGTCGGCGCCGTCGACGGTGTAGCGAACGGTCTCGGCCGCGGCCGGCACCGCCAGCAGCGTGCCGGCGGTCAGCGCAACGAGCATGGTGGATCGCATCGGTCGTTCCCCCCAGTGAGCGATGGTCAGCGAGGGTGGGGGATGACCGGCCGAGGTCAAGTCCCGTCAGTAGGTCTTGTCGCCGTTGACGAGCACGCTCACCGTGTAGAGCGAGGTGTTGGCCGTCACCATCAGCCGGTTGCGGCGCGGGCCGGCGAAGCACAGATTGGCAACCCGTTCGGGAAAGGTGATCTTGCCGATCAGCCGCCCATCGGGCTCGAGGCAGTGGATGCCGTCCCAGGCGCTGGTCCAGATGCGCCCGTCGGTGTCGAGGCGAAAGCCGTCGTAGACGCCATGGGTGCAGGTGGCGAGGACGGCGCCGCCGCTCAGCCTGCCGTCGTCGTGCACGTCGAACACCCTAAGATGTTGCGGCCCGCCCGTCGGCGAGGAAAAGCCGCTGTCGGCGATGTAGAGCTTCGTTTCGTCCGGGGAAAAGGCGAGGCCGTTCGGCCGGACGAAGTCGTCGGCGACGATCCGCAGCGAGCCGTCGCGCGGATCGAAGCGGAAGACGTAGTCGCCGGCCTGCTCCTTCTCCGCCTTGAAGCCCTGATAGTCGCTGTCGATGCCGTAGGCCGGATCGGTGAACCAGACCGTGCCGTCCGACTTCACCACTACGTCGTTCGGGCTGTTGAGGCGTTTGCCGTCGTAGCGGTCGGCGAGGACGGTGAGCGCGCCGTCGTGCTCGGTCCGCGTCACCCGCCGGGTGCCGTGCTCGCAGGTGACGAGCCGTCCCTCGCGGTCGATCGTGTTGCCGTTGGCGTGGTGGCCGAGCCCGTGGCGCAAGGCCCCCACGGCGCCGGTCGTGGCATCGTAGCGCAAGAGCCGATCGTTCGGGATGTCGGCGAAGACGAGGCTCTGGTGGGCCTCGAACCACGCCGGTCCCTCGGTCCAGGCCCCGCCGGTCCAGAGTTGGCGGATCGGCGCCGTCGCCCGCACACAGGCGCGAAAGGTGGGCTCGATAAAGTGGAAATCGTCGATCGCCACCATGGGTCTCCCTGCAGGGTCTCGAAGGTTATTCGCTGACGAGGCCGCGCTCGATCTGCCAGAGATCGACCACCCGGTCGGCCGTGGTGTCGGCGAGGCAGCGGACGGCGAGCGGGCGGAAGAGGCTGCCCTCGAAGGTGGTGTAGATCGCACAGCGAGAGTCGCGCCACGGCGTCCAGGCGGCCTGAGCGGCGTCGATCGAGGCGATCCGTGCGGCCGGCTCGCCGGCGCGCAGCCGCTCCAGCGCCCGGTCCATGAGTTGCGTCCAGGCGTCGTATTCGTGCCCGGCGCAGGTCACCATGTCGACCGTGGTGAGTTCGGTGTTGACGAGACAACTCTGGGTCACCTGCCCGAAGCAGGTCGAAGCGGCGGCGCGGCCGGGCCCGCCCGCTGCGGCGATGCACGCCTCGAGAAAGGCCGTGTGGTCCTCGCTCGCCACGGTCGTCGGTGCGACGAGCAGCAGGAGGACGGCAGCAAGAGGTCGGACACGCATCGGACGGTGCCTAGCTGTAGGGGTCGGCGGCGTCGCGCAACCCGTCGCCGACGAAGTTGAACGCCAGGACCACGAGGATCACGGGCACGACCGGCAGCATCAGCCACGGATAGAGTGCCACGGCGTTGATGTTCTGCGCTTCCGTCAACAGCACGCCCCAGGAGGTGATCGGCGGGCGCAGGCCGAGGCCGAGGAAGGAGAGGGCGGTCTCGCCCAGGATCATCGACGGGATCGCCAGGGTGACGCTGGCGATCAGGTGGCTGGCGAAGCTCGGCACCATGTGGCGGGCGACCACCCGGCTCGGCCGCGCACCCATCAGCACGGCGGCCTGGGCGAAGTCCTCCTCGCGCATCGCCAGGATGCGGCCGCGCACCGCGCGGGCGAGCCCCGGCCAGTCGACCAGCCCGAGGATGATGGTGATCCCGAAATAAACCCACAGCGCATCCCAGGTGACCGGCAAGGCCGCGGACAGGGCCATCCACAAGGGGATCACCGGAAAGCTGCGGATCACCTCGATGACCCGCTGGATGGCGCTGTCGATCAAGCCGCCGAAATAGCCGGCGATGCCGCCGAGGGTCACGCCGAGCACGAAACTCACCGCCACGCCCAAGAGCCCGATCGTCAGGCTGATGCGGGCGCCGTAGAGAATGCGCGAAAACATGTCGCGGCCGAGCCGGTCGGTGCCGAGCAAAAAGAACGTGCCTCCCTCGGCCGGGCAGACGAGGTGCAGATCAGCCTCGATGAGCCCCCAGAACCGGTAGCGATCACCGCGGCAGAAAAAGCGCAGCGGCTGCACGTCCGTCCGGTCCACGACGTAGACGCGCTGCATCCGCTCGAGGTCGAGGGTGAAGGTGTAACCATAGACGAACGGACCGACGAATTCGCCTTCGTGGAAGAGGTGCACCGACTGGGGCGGCGCGTGGACGAAGTCCGGGTTGCGGCTGTCGAGCGCGTAGGGGGCGAGGAACTCCGACACGAGGATGCTCAGATAGAGCACCAAAAGGAACCAGAAGGACACCACGGCAAGGCGATGGCGGCGAAAGCGCCACCACACGAGTTGCCATTGCGAGGCCGTATAAAAGCGTTCCTGCTCGGCGGTGAGCGGCCGCTCCTCGCTGGTGTCGAAGGGTTCCGGGTCGACGTAGCGACGGCTCGTCATCGCCTGAGCCCTCCGCCCAGCCGGATGCGCGGGTCGAGAACCCCGAGCGCGAGGTCCGAGAGCAGGACGCCGACCACCACCAGTACGGCTTCGAGCATGACGATCGCTCCGGCCAGATACATGTCCTGGCTCTGCAGGGCATTGACCAGGATCGGCCCGTTGGTCGGCAGCGACAGGACGAACGCGACGAGCACCGAGCCGGAGATGAGGTCGGGTAGCAGGTTGCCGATGTCCGAGATGAAGGGGTTCAGCGCGAGGCGCAGGGGGTATTTGACCAGCGCTTTGCCGGGCGGCAGGCCCTTGGCCCGGGCCGTGATCACGTAGGGCTTCTGCAACTCGTCCAGCAGGTTGGCGCGAATACGGCGGATCATGCCCGCGGTGCCGGCGGTGCCGATGACCACAACGGCGATCCACATGTGCGACAGGATCGAGAGGAACTTTCCCCAACTCATCGGCTGGCCGATGTACTCCTCGGCCATGATCGTCCCGATCTCGGTCCCGAAATAGACCTGTGACAGGTAGAGGAGGATCAGTGCCAGCAAAAAATTCGGTGTTGCCAAGCCGAGAAAGCCGATGAACGTCAGGATGTGATCGCCGATCGAGTATTTGTAGACGGCGGAATA
>JBMCMJ010000295.1:0-3533 GCA_048615135.1 Pseudomonadota bacterium | reverse complement strand
GTGATCTACGCCGATCCGCCCTGGTCGTTCCGCACCTATTCGGCGAAGGGCAAGGGGCGGAGTGCGGATGCGCATTACGACACCCTCGACCTCAATGGGATCAAGGCGCTGCCGGTGGCGGACTGGGCTGCCCCCGACTGTGTGCTGCTCCTCTGGGCGACCGATCCGCTGCTCCCCGAGGCGCTGGACGTGATCCGCGCCTGGGGCTTCACCTACAAAACCGTCGGCTTCTACTGGGCGAAGCTGAACCCGCGGGCGACCGGCGCGCTGCTCTACGACGAACGGGACTTCTTCACCGGCATGGGCTTTTGGACCCGCGCCAACCCCGAGCCGTGCCTGCTCGCCACCCGCGGCAAGCCGAAGCGGGCGCATGCGGGCGTCAAGAAGCTGGTGGTGAGCCCCAGACGCGAGCACAGCCGCAAACCGGACGAAGTCCGCGAGCGGATCGAACGGCTGGTCGAAGGCCCCTATCTGGAGATGTTCGCCCGCGAGGCACGACCCGGCTGGGACGCGTGGGGCAACCAGGCCGGGCTGTTCGACGAAGGGCCGGTCCGCACCCGCCGCCTTCCCTCGTCGCTCAAGGACCGGGACGCGGGAAGTCCCGACGCAGCGCCTCGATCGCCGGACGGCGGACGCAGGCCTCGTGGTGGTCGTTGACGAGCCCCATCGCCTGCATGAACGCATAGACCGTGGTCGGCCCGACGAACCGCCAGCCCCGGCTTTTCAGGTCACGGCTCATCGCCGTTGCCGCGGGGCTGGTCGTCAGGGCGGCCAGGGTCGCGTCGTCGAAGCGGTCGGGTCGTGTCTCGGCTTCGGGCTCGAACGACCAGACGAAGGCCGCGAGCGAGCCCGCTTCGTCCTGCAGGCGAAGGGCCAGCCGCGCATTGTGGAGCGTCGCCGCGATCTTGCCCCGATGGCGGATGATCCCCGGATCGCCGAGCAGGCGTTCGACGTCGGCCTCGCCGAAGCGCGCGACCCGATCGATGGCGAAGCCGTCGAACACCTCGCGAAAGCGCGGCCGCTTCTTCAGGATCGTCAGCCAGGACAGGCCGGCCTGGAAGCCCTCCAGCGCGAGCTTTTCGAACAAGCGATCGTCGTCGGCGACCGGCACGCCCCACTCGCTGTCGTGGTAGCGCACGTAGTCGGGATCGCGGCCGCACCAGCGGCAGCGGACGACGTCTTCAGCCATCGACCCGCGATCCCCGCAGAGCCAGAGCCTCCGTGAGAAAGGCCGCGAGTACGGCGTCCGATCGGCGGCGCGCATCCGGATCGCCCTCGATCCGATACCCGTCCCGGTCCGCGCACCAAGCGAGCGCCGCCGTCCGGCCGACGAAGCCCTCCATGGGCAAAAGGGTTCGGTTGTCCCACACGCTGCCATCCGGCCGCACCGTGAAATCGCACTGCGCCAGCCCGCGCGGCGCGTGACGGCCGATACCGCGGGGGCGAGCGTCCCATTGATGCGCCGCCCCTTCCAGGATCTCGACGAGCACGGGGCTGCCGCCGGAACGGACGTCGGCAACGACCTCCGCGCAGCGTCGTGGATCGACGATCGCGTCGCCCGTGCCGTAGAGCATCGCAAACGGTGCACCGGTCGTCATGACCGCGTCGAAACGGGCGATGCAGGGGGCGTAGAACGCGACGTGGGCGGCGAAGCGTCGGCCTGCGGGGGCGAAGGTGCGGGCCACCTGCTCGTGCACGGCGTAGGTCGCGGCCATGCCGCCATAGGAAAAGCCGACCAGTGCCACCCGGTTGCCGTCGATCGCCGGATGTGCCGCGAGGTAGTCGAGGGCGGCAAAGGCATCGGCCAGGAACATCGCCTCCGTCACGTTCAGCAACCGCTCGACGAAGCGGGTGCCGGGCTCGACCCTGGAGCCGAACACGTCGACCACCAGGGCCGCCCAGCCCATCGCCGCGAATTGTCGGGCATAGGTCAACTCGCGAGCCGCCATCACGCCGCCCGCACCGTGCAGCAGCACCACGGCCGGCACGGGGCCCTCCCGCTCCATCGGGAGAAAGAGACGCCCGACCGCCTCGACCGCCGCAGTCTCGCCGGAGAGCGCATCGACCAGGGCGAAGGGGCTCGCGGAGGCGAAGCGCACCGGCTCGCCCGCGACTTTGGCCGGCGGCGGCAGCGCGTGGGCCGGCAGCACGCCGAGCAGTACGATCATGATCCCGTAGACGAGCCCGCGCCAAGCCGAACGCCCTGCCGCTCGCCGTCCGCCTCCCACCTCGCGCGGCATGGCACCTCCCTCAGCCAAAGCGCTTCTTTGATGGATTAGGGTCATCCGGCCGCACCCCGCCAGCGGTCGCCGCATATGGTCGTGCTTGCGCAGTCCGGCGCTCTACGTTCATAGTGAGTGTGGTGGCGGGTAGGATGCACGATGATTCCAACATAATGACGGATGACGCGCGGCCCATGCTTCGTCCATAGTGGTGGCGGGGCGCCGCCCCTCGAACAGGGTCATGGAACAGGGTTTGACTGGCATGCCTAGCGGTACCGTTAAGTGGTTCGATACGACCAAGGGCTACGGCTTCATCCAGCCTGACGACGGCAGCAAAGACGCGTTCGTGCACATTACCGAGGTGCAGCGGGCCGGTCTCGACACGCTGCAGGAGGGCCAGAAGGTCAGCTACGAGCTGGTGGCCGGCCGCGGCGGCAAGCTCGCAGCGAGCAATCTGTCGCTACAGAGCTGATCCGCCCGACACCGGGCCCGACTGCGTTCGTTTCTCCGGCGGCCGTTCGCCACGGCCGTCCGGCTTCGTTTCTTTTAGCGCAACACAACAACAAGAGAGGGGTCGCGGTTGACCTTCGGGCTCGACACGCTCGGCCTCGTCCTCGCCATCTATTTCGTCGCCGGCACGGTCAAGGGAACGGTGGGCCTCGGCCTGCCGACGGTGACTCTCTCGCTGCTCGTCCCGATGCTCGGCCTGGCACCGGCCATCGCACTCACCCTGGTGCCGACCCTCGTCACCAACCTCTGGCAGGCCCTCGTCGGCGGCCGAGCGCGCGCCATCCTGCGACGGCTCTGGCCGCTGTTCGTGCTGGCCGTGCCCGGCACCTGGACGGGCACCTTCGTCCTCGCCCGCGCCGACGCCGATCTGCTGGCCGGACTGCTCGGCGTGGCGCTGTCGCTCTACGCCCTCTACGGCCTCGTGGCCCCGCCGCTTCCGAGGCCCGGACGCCTGGAGCCCGTCCTCTCGCCCATCGTCGGCCTGACCGGTGGGCTGATGGCCGGCATGGTCGGCGCCTTTTTGATGCCGGGCATCATCTATCTGCAGGCGTTGCGCCTCGAGCGGGACGAACTGATCCAGACGCTCGGCCTGATTTTCCTCACCCTGACCCTCGCCCTCGGCGCCGGCCTCACCCGCAACGACCTCCTAACCGGCGAATTGTTGCTCGTCTCGTCCCTCGCCGTCGCGCCGGCGCTGGTCGGCATGGAACTCGGCCGCCGGATCCGCCGGCGTCTATCGGAGCCGCGCTTTCGCCGGATCTTCTTCGTGGCGCTTTTGGCGCTCGGCGCCAACATGATCGT
>JBMCMJ010000294.1:0-3543 GCA_048615135.1 Pseudomonadota bacterium | reverse complement strand
CATCCGAACAATCCGAGAGCCAGCCGCCGATGGATCTGCGCAACATCGCCATCATCGCCCATGTCGATCATGGCAAGACCACCCTGGTCGACGGCCTGCTCCGTCAATCCGGCGCCTTCCGCGACAACCAGCAGGTTGCCGAGCGGGCGATGGACTCGAACGATCTCGAGCGCGAGCGCGGCATCACGATCCTCGCCAAGGCGACCTCGGTGGTGTGGAACGGCGTACGCATCAACATCGTCGACACGCCGGGCCACGCCGATTTCGGCGGCGAGGTCGAGCGCATCCTCTCGATGGTCGACGGCGTGCTGGTGTTGGTGGATGCGGCCGAGGGGCCGATGCCGCAGACCAAGTTCGTGCTCGGCAAGGCGCTCGAGCTGCACCTCGCGCCGATCGTGGTGATCAACAAGGTCGACAAGCCGGACCAGCGGGCTGACGAGGTGCTGGACGAGATGTTCGACCTGTTCGTCGCGCTCGAGGCGGACGAGCGCCAGTTGGACTTCCCGCACATTTACGCTTCGGCCAAGCAGGGCTGGGCGGTCGCCGAGCCCGGTGATCCGAAGGAAAGCCTCGCCCCGCTCTTCGAGCTTGTCGTCCGCCATGTCCCGGCGCCGAAGGTCGAGCGCGAGGGGCCGTTCACGATGCTGGCAACGACGCTCGAGGCCGATCCCTATCTCGGGCGCCTGCTGACCGGCCGGGTCGAACGCGGCCGGCTGCAGACGAATGCGACCCTCAAGGCGCTGACGCGCGACGGCCGGGCGATCGAGACCGTGCGCGTGACCAAAATCCTGGAGGCCCGGGGTCTCGCACGGGTGCCCGTCGAGGAGGCCGAAGCCGGTGACATCGTCACCCTCGCCGGGTTCACCGAGGCCACCGTGGCCGATACCTTGTGCGATCCGAGCATCGACGTGCCCGTCCCGGCACAGCCGATCGATCCGCCGACGCTCGCCATGACCTTCGCGGTCAACGACAGCCCGCTTGCCGGCCGAGAGGGCAAGAAGGTCACTTCGCGGCTGATCGGCGACCGCTTGATGCGCGAGGCCGAGGGCAATGTCGCGCTGCAGGTGACGCCCTCCGACAGCAACGAGAGCTTCGAGGTGGCGGGCCGCGGCGAGTTGCAGCTCGCCATCCTGATCGAGACCATGCGCCGCGAGGGCTTCGAACTCTCGATCAGCCGGCCGCGCGTGGTGATGAGCAAGGATCCGTCGACCGGGCAGCTGCTCGAGCCGATCGAGGAGGTCGTGATCGATGTCGACGAGGAGTATTCGGGAACGGTGATCGACGCGCTCACGCAGCGGCGCTGCGATCTGGTCGAGATGCGGCCCACCGGCGTCGGTCGTCAGCGCCTGGTCCTGCACTCGCCGGCGCGGGCATTGATCGGCTTTCTCGGTGAGTTCCTGACGATCACGCGCGGTACCGGCATCATGAACCGGTCGTTCTTCGAATACGCGCCGTTCAAGGGGCAAATTCCCGCGCGCCGCACCGGAGTGTTGATTTCGACCGAGCAGGGCGACGCGGTGGCCTACGCGCTCTGGAATCTGGAGGAGCGCGGCCCGCTGTTCATCACTCCCGGCACGCCCGTTTATGCCGGGATGATCATCGGTGAGCACAGCCGGCCCAACGACCTCGACGTCAACCCGTTGAAGGCAAAGCAGCTGACCAACATCCGCGCCGCCGGCAAGGACGACGCGGTGGCGCTGACGCCGCCCGTGAAGATGTCGCTCGAGCAGGCGCTGGCCTATCTCGCCGACGACGAACTGGTCGAGGTGACACCCAAGAGCATCCGGCTCAGGAAGCGCTTTCTCGACCCGAACGAACGGCGCAAGGCGCAGAAGAAGGCAGCCCAACTCAGCGCCTGACGGCCGCGGCCGGCGAGCGCCTGCTCAAAAGCCGACGTCGCGCCCCAGCATGGTCGACCAGAACGCATCGCGGGCGCGCAGGGTGAGGGCCGCGTCGTCGAGGCTGCGGGCCATGAGGACGAAGGCGTGACCCGGCGAGGTGACCAGCACCTCGGCGACGCCGTCGCCGCCCTGCAGGACGAGCCAGTCTTCGAACGCGTTGCGGTGGACCGCGAGGGGGGAGACGGCGTAGACCAGGGCTTGATGAGCGTTCTCGATGTGACGGGGATCGGTATCGATCTGCATCAGCACCGCCGCCAGGGTGTGCTCGGCGGTCTCGACGAACCGCGTGATGGCGGGCTCGCTGCGCATCGCCTCGAGCCGCCGGTCGATCACGGCTTCGGCTTGGTCCTCGTCGAGCAGCTTGGCGCCGAGCTTCCAGAAGAACCAATCGATCGCCTGCAGGCGGTCGGGCCAACCGAGCGGCTCGATCTCGGCGCTCAGCACCTCGGCATTGCCCTGGGCGTCGCTCCAGCCGTCGTCGAGATGGCGGGCGAGGTAGTCGGAGGTGTCGTGCGGGACGGTCATGGGGTCGATCCCTTCCGCGGGCGGTCCAGGACGTGGGGGCGCTGCCACCTCCGTCCACCCGCAGGATCGCTCGACATGGTTAAGCGCCGGTAAACGCCATGGCCGAGGACTCTCCCATCGCCGCGCACGCGACGCCGATGATGCGCCAGTACTGGGCGATCAAGGCGCAGCATCCGGATCAGCTTCTGTTCTACCGGATGGGCGATTTCTACGAGCTGTTCTTCGACGATGCGGTCAAGGCGGCCGAGGCGCTGGACATCGCGCTGACCCGGCGGGGCAAGCACGACGGCGAGGACGTGCCGATGTGCGGCGTGCCGGTGCACAACGCCGAACTCTACCTGCAGCGCCTGATCAAGCGCGGTTTTCGCGTCGCCGTGTGCGAGCAGTTGGAGGACCCGGCGGCGGCGAAGAAGCGTGCGGGCGCCGCCAAGCTCGTCCGGCGCGACGTGGTGCGGATCGTCACACCGGCGACCCTGACCGAGGACGAACTCCTCGATGCGCGCTCCGAAAACCTGCTCGCCGCGGCGGCGCCGGTCGAAAACGAGAAGTGGGCCGTCGCTTGGCTCGACCTTTCGGTCGGCCGCTTCACCACCGCCGAGGTGGCCGGCGACGGCCTGACGGCCCTGCTCGCGCGCCTCGATCCGCGCGAACTGCTGATCCCGGAGGACCGCCAGGAGGATCCGCGGCTCGTCGAATGGCGGGCGTGCCTCGTCCCGCTTGCGCAGCGCAGCTTCGCGGTGGACGGCGGCGAGCGGCGTCTGCGCGAGGCCTACGGGGTGGCGACGCTCGACGGCTTCGGCGATTTCGGCGGGGGTGAGCGGGCAGCGGCCGGCGCCGTCTTGGACTATGTGGAGCTGACCCAGAAGCGACGCATCCCGAGCCTGCAGCCGCTGGTCCGCGAGGGTGAGCGCCGCCACCTGCTGCTCGACCCCGCCACCCGGCGCAATCTGGAACTGAGCGAGGCGCTGGCCGGCGGTCGCCCGGGTAGCCTGCTCGGCGAGGTCGACCGTACGCGCACCGCCGCGGGGGCGCGTCTCCTGCAACAGCATCTGCAGGGGCCGCTGACCGACCGGACGCGGATCGAGGCCCGTCATGCGCGGGTCCAGGCCCTGCTCGA
>JBMCMJ010000293.1:0-3553 GCA_048615135.1 Pseudomonadota bacterium | reverse complement strand
TCGGGTCCTTGATGTCGCAGGTCTTGCAGTGGACGCAGTTCTGCGCGTTGATCTGCAGCCGCGGCTTGCCCTCTTCGTGGACGATCTCGTAGACGCCGGCCGGGCAGTAGCGGGTCTCCGGGCTGGCGTAGAGGTCGTAGTTGACCTCGATGGCGACGCGCTCGTCCTTCAGGGTCAAATGGACCGGCTGGTCCTCCTCGTGGTTGGTGTTGGACAGGAACACCGACGAGAGCCGGTCGAAGCTGATCACGCCGTCGGGCTTGGGATAGGCGATGGGCTTCGCCTCCGACGCCTTCTTCAAGGTGGTGTGATCGGCGTGGTGGTGCATGGTCCAAGGTGCTCGGCCGCGCAGCACGTAGGTGTCGAGCGCGCTGTAGGCGATGCCGCCCCAGAGCCCCCAGCGGAAGGACGGGCGGATGTTGCGCACCTTGTAGAGTTCGGGCCAGATCCAGCTCTGCTCGAGCTTGGCGCGATAGCCGGTCATCAGCGCCGGATCGTCCGCTCGGACCGCCTCGAAGGCGAGGTCGGCCGCGACCATCCCCGACTTCATCGCCGTGTGCGTGCCCTTGATCTTCGGCACGTTCAAAAAGCCCGCGGCACAGCCCATGATGGCACAGCCGGGCAGCCCCACCTCGGGGATCGACTGCAGCCCGCCCTCGTTGAGCGCCCGCGCGCCGTAGGCGACGCGCCTGCCGCCCTCGAAGGTGGGCCGGATCGCCGGGTGGTGCTTGAAGCGCTGGAACTCTTCGAAGGGCGCCAGATAGGGGTTCTGGTAGTCGAGCGCGATGACGTAGCCGATCGCCACCTGGTTGTTTTCCAGGTGATAGATGAACGAGCCGCCATAGGTGGCCGTATCGAGCGGCCAGCCGACCGTGTGGACGATCAGCCCCGGCTGGTGCTTCTCGGGCTCCACCTCCCAGAGTTCCTTGATGCCGATGGCGTAGGTCTGCGGGTCGTGGCCATCGCGCAGGTCGTGCCGCTCGATCAGCCCCTTGGTCAAGGAGCCGCGGCAGCCCTCGCCGAGCAGGGTCACCTTGGCGCGCAACTCCATGCCCGGCTGGTAGTCGTCCTTCTTCTCGCCGTCGCGGCCGATGCCCATGTCGCCGGTCGCCACGCCGACGATGCGGCCGTCCTCGTCGTAGAGGATCTCGGCGGCGGCGAAGCCCGGATAGATCTCGACGCCCATCGCTTCCGCCTGCTCGCCCAGCCAGCGGCAGACATTGCCCAGCGAGACGATGTAGTTGCCGTGGTTGTGCATCTGCGGCGGCGTGGGCAGACGGAACGCCCGCTTCTCGGTGAGGAACAGGAACTTGTCGTCGCCTGCCGGCGTGTGCAGCGGTGCGCCCCGCTCCTTCCAGTCGGGCAGGAGTTCGTCGAGGGCGCGCGGCTCGATCACCGCCCCCGAGAGAATATGGGCGCCCACCTCCGAGCCCTTTTCCAGCACGCAGACGGCAAGCTCGGTGCCGGCCGCTTCGGCGAGCTGCTTCAGCCGGATCGCGGCGGAAAGGCCGGACGGTCCGGCGCCGACCACCACCACGTCGTACTCCATCACCTCCCGTTCCAAGGGTCCTCTCCCGTTCGGCCAACGCATCTGCAGCATGACTTAGAGCATGATGGCCCGCTTGTCGCGGGGCTCGGGCTTGGCGATGGGCTGCGCCGGCCTACCTGCTCGCCCCATGCACCCGCTCCTCGCCCACCTGCCCGACCACCTCGCCGAGCGCACGCGCGCCGCGTCCGACCGTCGGCCCGCGGACGGCGGCTGCGTCCTCTACTGGCTGCGCCAGGCCCAGCGCGGCCACGAGAACCCGGCGCTCGACGTGGCCCTGCACCTCGCCGAAGCGCTGGACCGACCGCTCTACGTCCACCAGAGCCTCGGCCCGGCCTATCCTTACGCCTCCGACCGGCTGTTTCGGTTCGTGCTGGAAGGCGCCGCCGATCTGCACGCGGCGTTGCGCGAGCGCGGCATCGCTTCGGCCTTCCACTTCGAATCGGTCGACCCGGCAGCGGAGCGGCGGGTGGTCGAGCACCTCGCGGCGCAAGCCGCCGTCGTGGTCCTGGAGGACGTGCCGGTCGATCCCTGGCGATCGGCGGCCCGTGCGCTCCGTTCGGCCACCGACGCGCCGGTCCTGCTGGTCGATGCCGCCTGCATCCTGCCGATGCGGCTGGTCACCAAGCGCCCGGACCGCGCCTTCCGCTTTCGCAAGGAGACCGAGCGCGCCCGCGCCGAGCGTCTGGCGCTCCCTTGGCCGGCATTCGACGGCCGGATCGTCAGCGCCCTGCCGCAGGCGCTTTCGTTCGCACCGCTCGACGTCGAACGCGCCCGGATCGGCGAACTCCTGGCCACGGCCGCGATCGACCACGGGGTCGGCCCCGTCGCCGACACGCCCGGCGGCAGCCGCGCCGGCTATGCCCGCTGGGCCGCCTTTCGCGACGGCAGCCTCGGCGCCTATGCCCGCCGGCGCAACGACGCCGCGGACCGCATGGGCGTCAGCCGGATGTCGGCCTATCTGCACCACGGCCAGGTCTCGCCCTTCACCCTGGCTCGCGAGGCGCTGCTGGTGGGTGGCCCCGGTGCGGAGAAGTGGCTCGACGAATTTCTGGTGTGGCGCGAGTTGGCCCATGTCTGGTGCCACCACACGCCCGAACCGGAACGGCTCGACGCGCTGCCGGCCTGGGCGCGGGCCACCCTGGAGGCCCACGCGGGCGACGCGCGCCCGGCGCTGCTCGACGACGAGACCCTGGCCCGCGGCCGGACGGGCGACGGCTTGTGGGACGCGGCGCAGACCTCGCTCGTGGTTCACGGCGAGCTGCACAACAACCTCCGCATGACCTGGGGCAAGGCCATCCCGACCTGGTCGGCGAGCCCCCAACAGGCGCTGCGCCGGCTGATCGACCTCAACCACCGCTACGCCCTCGACGGCCGCGACGCCAATTCCTACGGTGGCTTGCTCTGGTGTCTCGGCCTGTTCGACCGGCCGTTCGAGCCGCCCGCGCCGATCCTCGGCACCGTCCGTCGCCGCCCGACGGCCGCGCACGCCCAACGCCTGGACCTCGCCATGTACCGCAGCACCGTCGATCGGCCCAACCTCGATCCCGCCCCGCGCGTCTGCGTCGTCGGCGCGGGTCTCGCGGGCCTCGCTTGTGCCCGCACGCTGGCCGACCATCGCCTGTCCGTCACCGTGCTCGACAAGTCGCGCGGTCTCGGCGGGCGGATGGCCACGAGGCGCACCGACGGCCTCGCCTTCGACCACGGCGCCCAGTTCTTCACCGCCCGCGACGCGGTGTTCCGTCGCCACGTCGAGGCCTGGGCCGAGCAGGGGCTCGTCGCCCGGTGGGAGCCGTCCGGCCGTCCGGCCGATGGCGAGCCCTGGTGGGTGGCGACGCCGCGCATGACCGCCCTCGCCCGCCATCTGGGAGCCGAGTTGGAGGTGCGGGGCGAGACGGCGGTCACCGCCGTCGAGCGCTCGGCCGAGGGTTGGCAGGTGATCGCGGGGGATCTGCGCCTTGGCCCCTTCGATGCCGTCGTCGTGGCGACGCCGGCCCCGCAGGCGGT
>JBMCMJ010000292.1:0-3560 GCA_048615135.1 Pseudomonadota bacterium | reverse complement strand
GAAGCGCTCGACATCCACAAGCGGTTCGGCGCCGTCGAGGTGCTGACGGGGATCACGGTGACCGCCCGGCAGGGCGACGTCATCGCCATGCTCGGCGCCTCGGGTTCGGGGAAGAGCACCTTCCTGCGCTGCGTCAATCTCCTGGAACGGCCCAACCGGGGCACCATCCGGGTAGCGGGCGAGGAACTGAAGCTCGTGGATCAGGGCGGCCTCCTCGAACCCCTCGACCGCCGCCAACTCGAGCGCCTGCGCACCAAGCTCGGCTTCGTCTTTCAGCAGTTCAATCTCTGGTCGCACCTGACGATTCTGGAAAACGTCATCGAAGCGCCCGTCCACGTCCTCGGCCGACCGCGAAAGGAGGCGACGGAAGAAGCCTTGGCGTTGCTCGACAAGGTCGGCATCCATGCGAGGAAGGACGCCTATCCGGCGCAGATCTCGGGCGGCCAGCAACAGCGCGCGGCGATCGCCCGCGCACTCGCCATGCACCCGGCGGTGCTCCTGTTCGACGAGCCCACCTCGGCGCTCGACCCCGAGCTGGTCGGCGAGGTCTTGAAGGTGATGCGCGACCTCGCGGCCGAGGGCCGGACCATGATCGTCGTCACCCACGAGATGGGCTTCGCCCGCGAGGTCTCCGACCGGGTGATCTTCCTCCACCAGGGCCGGATCGAGGAGGACGGCCCGCCCGACGAGGTCTTTACCCACCCCCGGTCCGAGCGTTTCCGCCAGTTCATCCAGCGCAGCCAGCCGAGCTGAGGCGGGGCGCGCCGGGCCGCACTTATCCCGATACCATCCCCCAGGTTATCCGCAGCGGATGACGAGCACATGACAAGGGGCATCGTGCTTTTTTCCGCGCACTTCGACTTGCCAAGTGCCTGCATTTACCACATCTTTTTCACATGCAGTGCGGGCCTTACGATCGCCCGAAGGTGATGGCCGTGCTCGGCCCCACCAACACGGGCAAGACCCACTTCGCCGTCGAGCGAATGCTGGCGCACCGCTCCGGTTTGATGGGCTTCCCCCTTCGCCTCCTGGCCCGCGAAATCTACGACCGCATCGTCGCGCTGAAAGGACCGCGGGCGGTTCAGCTGCTCACGGGCGAGGAGCGGCTCGGCCCGAAGGACGCGCCCTACACCGTCGCCACGGTCGAGGCCATGCCGCTCGACCGGTCGTTCGCTTTTCTCGCGGTCGACGAAATCCAGCTCTGCGCCGACGAC
The DNA here is from genome assembly GCA_048615135.1 of Pseudomonadota bacterium. Taxonomy (GTDB): domain Bacteria; phylum Pseudomonadota; class Alphaproteobacteria; order Geminicoccales; family Geminicoccaceae; genus RECO01. Next base: position 2,346 of record JBMCMJ010000292.1, on the reverse strand, counting down.
GAGCGGGGCCACGTCTTCACCGACCGCCTGCTCCACGCGCGCGGCACGGAGGAGACGCTGTTTTTGGGCTCGGATGTCATCCGCCCCTTGTTGAAAAAGTTGATCCCCGAGGCCGAGGTCGTCACCCGGCCGCGTCTCTCGACGCTCTCCTATGACGGTGAGACCAAGCTCACCCGTCTGCCGCGGCGGACGGCCGTGGTCGCGTTCTCCGCCGCCGACGTCTACCAGCTCGGCGAGGTGGTGCGCCGGCAGCGCGGCGGGGCCGCGATCGTGCTGGGGGCGTTGAGCCCGCGCACCCGCAACGCCCAGGTGGAGCTCTACCAATCGGGCGAGGTCGACTACCTGATCGCGACCGACGCGATCGGCATGGGCCTGAACATGGACGTGGGCCACGTCGCCTTCGCCCAGCTCGACAAGTTCGACGGAAGGCGCCGCCGCAAGCTGCTGCCCCGCGAGGTGGCGCAGATCGCCGGCCGGGCCGGACGCCACGTCCGCGACGGCACCTTCGGCACGACGGCCGGCCTGGGGCCGTTGGCCGACGACCTGATCGAAGCGGTCGAGGGCCACCAGTTCGCCCCGCTCGAGCAGATCCGCTGGCGCAACGGCGAGCTCGACTTCCGCTCGATCGGAGCGCTGCTCGGCTCGCTCGACCGCGAGCCGGACCTGCGCTGTCTGGTGCGGACGCGCGACGCCCTCGACCATCGTTGCCTGTCGCTGATGGCCCGGCGCGAGGAGGTCCGCCGGGTGGCGAGCGACCGCGCGGCGATCGAGCTGCTCTGGCAGGTCTGCCAGATCCCGGACTACCGCAAGACCCTGACCGAGGCGCATCTGCACCTCCTGGGCGAGGTCTACCGTCACCTCCTGCAGGGCGACGGCGTGCTGCCGGGCCCGTGGGTGGCGCAGATGGTCACGCGGCTGGAGCGCACCGACGGCGACATCGACGCGTTGGTCTCCCGGATCGCCCACATCCGCACCTGGACCTACCTGTCGCACCGCCATGCCTGGCTCGACGACGCGGTCCACTGGCAGGAACGGACCCGCGCCGTCGAGGACAAGCTGTCCGACGCGCTCCACGACCGGCTGACGCAGCGCTTCGTCGATCGGCGGACCGCCGCCCTGATGCGACGGCTCCACGCGGAGGGCGAACTGTTCGCGAGCGTGGCGCAGGACGGCGAAGTGGAGGTCGACGGCCACGCGGTCGGCCGGCTCGATGGGCTGAGCTTCGCGGTCGCCTCGACCGAGGCCGAGGCGGAACGGCGCGCGGTGGCGATGGCGGCACGGCGCGTCGTCGGCCCCGCCCTGCAGCAGCGGGTGCGCGCGCTGGTGGCGGCGGGTGACGAGGCGTTCGCGCTCGCGCCGGACGGTCGGATCACATGGAACGGCGCGGTGGTCGCCCGGCTCGCGGCCGGACCCGCACCGCTGCAGCCGAGCATCCGCCCGGTCCTCGACCAGAGCATCGTCAACGGCACGGCGCGGGCGGTGCGCGACCGGCTCGAATCGTTCGTCGCCAGCGACCTCGACCGTCGGCTCGCGACCCTGCGCCGACTGGAAACGCTGCACCGCTCGGCCGACGCGACGCCGGCCCTGCGCGGCCTCGCCTTTCACCTGTTGGAGGGGCTGGGCACGGCCGATGTCGACGACGCCAAGCCGCTGGTCGACGGTCTCGACGCCGCCAGCCGGCTATGCCTCCAGAAACTCGGCATCCGCTTCGGCGTGCACGCGCTGTTCGCGACGAAACTGCTCCGCCCCGACGCCCTCGCCCTGCGCCGGCTGCTGTGGCAGTTGCATCGACCGGAGGATGCGCTGCCGATGCCGGGGCCGAGTGCGCTCGAGCGCGATCCGCGGCTCTCGGCGCAGGCCTACCGGGCGATCGGCTACCGGCTGCTGCGCGGCCACGCGCTGCGGGTCGACGTCGCCGAGCGTCTGGCGCACGCGCTCCGCCAGGGCACGCGGGACGGCGCCAGCTTCGAGCCTGGCCCGGAACTCGGCGGCCTGACCGGGCTGGGCCGGCACGACCTCGATCTCGTCATCCAGGATTTCGGCTACCGGCGCTGTTCTCACCAAGGCGCCGACAACGCCGGCACAGCACCACCCTCGCGTTTCCGTCGGGCCAACCGCTCGGCGCCGCGCCACGCCCATCGTCGGCGGGCGCCGCGCAACGACGGTCACGCCGCCTTCGCCGTGCTCGCCCACCTGCGCACGGTGGGCCGGCCATGATCACCCTGACTGCAACTCGGGAGAGCCCATGACCCCAGACCTCGAAGGCCGTGCCGAGCGCTTGGACAAATGGCTGTGGCAAGCGCGGTTCTTCAAAAGCCGTTCCCTGGCGGCCAAGGCCATCCAGGA
>JBMCMJ010000291.1:0-3567 GCA_048615135.1 Pseudomonadota bacterium | reverse complement strand
CGAAGACGTGCAGCCTTGGCAGGTCCAAGTAGCTCATGGGCGCCCTCCTTCGGCACGGCTGCGGTGCCTGGTTCCCTGCGGCCCATAGGATCACGGCATGACGGTCGTACAACCTGGGCTTTCGGCGGGGATCGTCGTGGCGACCCGACCGGCCAACTCGCGCAGATGGGCGACCGCGACGCTGTCGCTCCGGTTGGTCGTCAGAATGTCGCGAAAGCGTGCGGCGGCCGTCGCGGGATCGCCCCGCTGGCAGGCATCCAGGGCCGCTTCGAGCAGCGCGTTACTCTGCCGCTTCGCCCGGATCTGCTCCGGCGGATCGGCGTCGAACAGCTCGAACAGGCGGAGTTCCTCGTCGGCCCGCGCCCGCACGCGGGCGATCGGCCGGAGGCAGTAGACGGCCGGATCGCGCAGTCGTGACCACGTCGCCTCGCTGACGAGCACGCGCGTCCCGTAGGTCTTGTTCAGTTTTTCGATCCGGCTCGCCAAATTCACGGCGCCCGCGATCACGGTGCCGTCCATCCGCTTCTCGCCGCCGATGGTCCCGAGCATCAGTCGCCCGGAGTGCAGACCGAGCCCCACCCGGATCGCGATGCCGTCGACGACGATCCCGTCCGGTCCGGTCGCATCGAGCGCCCGCAGAATGGCGTTGGTGGCCTGCACCGCGTCGTCCGCATCGGGGAACAGGGCCATCAACCCGTCGCCCGTATATTTGTCGACGAAGCCCCGGTACTGGGCCACATGCGGCTCCACCAAGCGTAAAAAGTCGTTGATGAAGCGGAACGTCGCCTCGGGGCTCAGGCGTTCGGACACGCCAGTGAAGTTGCGGATGTCCAGGAACATCACCGTCATCTCGGACGCCACTTGGTCGCCCAGAGCGACGTCGACGATACTCTTGCGCCCGAGAAAGGCGAGGAACTCGCGGGGCACGAACCGCTCGTAGGCCCGGTTCAACCGCATCAGGTCGTCGTAGACGTGGGCGTTGTCGAGCAATACCGCCATCTGCCCGGACAACAGATGCAGCAAGCGGAGCCGGGCGGCATCGAACACGGCGGGCGTGTGCGCGTTTTCCAGATAAAGGAACGCCGAAAGGTCACCGGTGCGGCCGAGCGGCATGCAGAGCAGCGAGCGCACGCCGTGCCGCGCAACGTAGGGGTTGCGCTCGTAGCCCCCCGCCGCCTGGGCGTCGTCGAGCACCACGGTGCGGCGGGTCCGCGCCACCAGTCGGAGAATTTCGGCGCAGAGCGGGGTCGTCGGCGCCTCGTCGTCGAGGTGATCGACGGCGAGGTCGCGCAGGATGGTGACCGCTTCACCACCCCGTTCGGCGACCGCGGCCACGGCCTCGCGCCCCCGGCGCTGCAGCACGATGCTTCCGCGTACGGCACCGGCATTCTGCATCAACACGCGCATCATCCGGCCGAGCACCTCGTCCAAGGTCCCGGCGCCGGCGATGGCCTCGGCCGCCTTCACGAGTGTCGTGACGTCGACGGAAGCCGCGAGTGCCGTCGAGCCCGGCTCGCGCGCCGCATCGCTCAACCACTCCGGAAAGCGCTCGGCCAAGTGCCGCACCTTGGCCTTCGCGCCCCACAGGCGATAGCAGTGGGCCGCGCGCTCCAGATAGACGCGGGCAAGGGTCGTGTTGCCGCGATCGAGCCAGAATTGTCCGTGCCGTTCGTGGATCAGCGCCTCCTCGTGCGGTAGGCCGTGGTCGCGGGCGAGCAGGCCGGCGCGCTCGAAATGGTCCACCGCAGCCAGCGGCTCGCCCGCCTGCCGGCAACGTTCGGCCTCGACCAGATGCCAGCGATGCAACTGGTTGGCGGGTGCATGGCGTGCCCAGTGCGCCAGGCGTTCCTGATTGGCGGCGATGCGGGCCGCGGCCGTATCGTCCGGTTCGCCCGCGAGCAGCACCAGCGATTCGTAGAGGTGGAAGGCGGGGATCTGGTGGACGCCGACCGCGCCGTCGAGATAGCTGCGCGCCGCCTCGGCCGCCGCCCGCGCCTCGACGACGTCGCCGAAGACGTAGCCCAGAACCATCTTCTGGTGGTGGTAATGGAACAGGGCCGTCCGGTCGTTGATCCGGCGGTGCTCCCTGGGCATCGTCGCCTCGTCGTACCACGCACCGGTCAGCCGGGTCGGCACCTCGGCCGCACCCAGCCAATTCGCCACCGTCTGCTGATAGATCGAGAACAGCGAGAGGGCCGCGTCCTCCTTGGCGGCGAGGATGGCCGGGCGCTGCCCCGCCATGCGCTCGGCGAGACGCTCCAGATCGTGGCCGACCGCCAGGAGGTGCTGGTTGTGGATCATGAGGGCGTGCGTCGCGTATTCGATGTCGCCGCTCTCGAGCCCCGCCTCGTAGGCGCGCAGCAACGGATCCAGCGTGGCCTGCAGCGGCTCCTTCCAGTGAGCAACGCCGATCGTGCCGATGAACAGGGTCCGTGCGCGCAAAGGCGCCGCTTCGGGTCGCTCCAGCAAGGTCCGCGAGAGCTGGCCGAAGGCATAGCCGGTCTCGATGTCGTCGGCGAACGCGCACAGATGAATGCCGTAGACCGCGTAGCCGAACGCGCTCTCGGGTGCGTTGCCGTGCCGGGCCGAGAGTTCGACGAGTTTGGCGATGATCAACGGCATCAATTGCGGGGCCGCGAAATAGGCGGCCGAGAAGATCAGGTTGGTCACCCGCATGGCCGCCAGGGGTGTCGGTGCCGCCATCGCCGGCAGACCCGCAAGATCCGCCGGCGCCCGGCCGGCGATCGCTTCCGCGGTACGGGCGAAGGCCCGCTCGTAGTCGTCGGGCGCCGGCATCGCCGGCATCGGTTCGCCGAGTTCGGCCAACAATGGCAAGGCGAGCGCGATGGCCTCCTGGCGACGATCCTGGGCGATCAGTGCGCGCAATTCGATCTCGCGCATCCGCACCCGGTCGACCGCGCTCGCCGCCCGGGCGAGCACCGTGTCGGCCAGGCTTTGCATCCGGGCGAAATCGCGCACCAGATAGGCCGCTTCGGCAGCGTGCAGGTACAGCTCGAGAGCGAGCGGATAGGCTTCTTCCCAGCCCGCGTCGGGCAACAGCTCCAGGCCGGTGCGCAGCTGGACGTCCGCGGTCTCGAAGGCGGCGGCGGCCTTCGCCCGCCTGCCCGCCTCCAAGTTGAGGGCGGCCAGCTCCCGTCTGGCGTCGTCGCCCCGCACCTGGTCGCGCGCCGCGTTCAGATGCATGACGAGGTCGAACCAATCCTCGTTCGTCGACGCCGGCCCGATCTCCTCTTGGAGCCTACGGCCGATCCGCAGGTGGAGGGCGCTTCGCTGGGGTGCATCCAGCAGGGCGTAGGCCGCCTGGCGAACACGGTCGTGCAGGAACCGGTAGCGGATCTGCAACCGTGCGGGCGAGGCTCGATCGGCCTCGTCCTCCCAGATCGAGCGGTAGCCGCCGGTGAGCGGGACCAGAAAGCCCTCCCGCAGCAAGGGCCAGACGGTCCGCGCCAAGTCGCCCGCACCGGCTCGCCCGGGCGGTTGCAACTCCTGCAGGCGATGGAAATCGACCTCCGTGCCGAGACAGGCGGCGAGTTTCAGGACCTCCAA
>JBMCMJ010000290.1:0-3571 GCA_048615135.1 Pseudomonadota bacterium | reverse complement strand
GCCGTGGTGACCGAAACGGTGTTCGCCTGGCCCGGCATCGGCAAGCTGTTGATCGACAGCATCGTCAACCTCGATCGACCGGTGGTGGTTGCGTACCTGATGCTCACCGTGTTGGTGTTCATCATGATCAACTTCGTGGTCGACATCGCCTACTCGCTGCTCGACCCGCGCGTCCGCCTGACGGAGACCAAGGGATGAGCGAGGCGAGCCTGAACGTTCCCGCCGCACCGGCGGGCCCGCCGGCGGTCGAGCCGCCGTGGCTCCGGTTCTGGCGCGAGTTCAAGAAGAGCCCGACGGCCGTCCTCGGGCTGCTCGTCGTCGTGGCGATCGCACTCGCCGCCATCTTTGCGCCTTGGATCACCCCGCAGGATCCCTACGACCTCCGTCAGCTCGACATCATGGACGGGCGGCTGCCGCCGGGCGCCACCTCGTTCTCGGGCATGACCTATTGGCTCGGGACCGACGATCAGGGCCGCGACCTGCTCTCGGCGATCATCTACGGGCTCAGGATCTCGCTCGGCATCGGCGCCACGAGCACGGTGATCGCCGTCATGATCGGCGGTGCGCTGGGCCTGATCGCCGCCTATTACGGCGGCCGGGTCGAGTCGTTCATCATGCGGGTGGTCGACCTGCAGCTGAGCTTTCCGGCGATCCTGGTCGCGTTGATCCTGCTCGCCGTGCTCGGGCGCGGCGTCGACAAGGTGTTGATCGCGCTGATCATCGTGCAGTGGGCCTACTATGCCCGGACCATCCGCGGCCAAGCGCTGGTCGAGCGGCGCAAGGAGTACATCGAGGCGGCCAAGTGCCTCGCCCTGTCGGATCGGCGGATCCTGTTCCGCCACCTGCTGCCCAACTGCCTGCCGCCGGTGATCGTCATCGGCACGGTGCAGGTGGCGAACGCCATCGCCCTCGAGGCCACCCTCTCCTTTCTCGGCGTCGGCGTGCCGATCACCGAGCCCTCGCTCGGCCTCCTCATCTCCAACGGTTACGGCTACATGCTCTCCGGCGACTACTGGATCGCGTTCTTCCCCGGCGTGGCGCTGCTGGTCGCCATCGTCGCCATCAACCTCGTCGGTGACCGGCTGCGCGACGTCTTGAACCCGAGGCTCCGCCGGTGAGCGAATACCGGACGACGCCGCTCCACCCTGCCCCGACTTCCCCCTACCGGATTGGTTTGACTGCCGTGCGACCTTTCGGCATTGCTGTACTCGCGTCTCGGGAATGTCCCGTGGCCAAACAAAGCGAGGTCCCCGGCCAAGCGGGATCGGATCAGGGAAGGGAATGGCCGCATGATCGGCACGGATTATCTCGGTTATCGCATCGCCCGCCTGAACGTCGACGAGAATGCCGGCCTGTTTTTCGGCGAGGGACGGTCGATCACGGGCTCCGTCACCTTCGTTGCTCCCTCGTTGGGGGAGGTTCGAGCCGCGTTCCGCGAGGCCGTGGATCGCCGGATCGTCCGCGAGACCGAGCGGCCGAGACCCACCCGGTAACGCGGCGCGCCTCGTTCGGCCATCGCGCCGAACGGTGCGCCCTGCGACCGCGAACGGTGCCGCTCGACCGTGCGTGTCGCGGCCAGTGGGTGCGGCCATGACCGACAGCGTCGTCGAGGTGCGCGGTCTGCAGACCCACTTCTTTACCGATCAGGGCGTGGCCAAGGCCGTCGACGGCGTCGACTTCGACCTCGTCCGGGGCGAGATCATGGGTCTCGTCGGCGAGAGCGGCTCCGGCAAGTCGATCACCGGCTTCTCGCTGATGGGTCTGGTCGATCCGCCGGGCCGGATCGTCGGTGGCTCGATCCGCTTTCTCGGCGAGGAACTGGTCGGTGCGTCGGAGGACCGGCTGCGGCAACTCAGGGGCTGGAAGATGGCGATGATCTTCCAGGACCCGATGATGACCCTCAATCCGGTGCTGCGCATCGACACCCAGATGATCGAGGCGGTGCAGGCGCACGATCGGGGCTGTAGCCGCGATCGGGCGCGCGAGCGCTGTATCGAGGCGTTGGGCAAGGTCGGTATCCCCTCGCCCGCCGAACGCCTCCTCGCCTATCCGCACCAGTTCTCGGGCGGCATGCGGCAGCGAGTGGCGATCGCCATCGCCCTGCTGCACGAACCCGCCCTGATCATCGCCGACGAGCCGACGACCGCCCTCGACGTCACCATCCAGGCGCAAATCCTGCACGAGATGAAGCGCCTCGCCCGCGCGACCGGCACGGCGCTGGTCTGGATCACCCACGACCTCGCCGTGGTGGCGGGGCTCGCGGACAAGGTGGCGGTGATGTACGGCGGGCGGATCGTCGAGGCGGGCTCGGTCGCGGACATCGTCGAACGGCCGGCCCATCCCTACACCAAGGGGCTGATCGAGAGCGTACCGAGCCACAACGCGCGCGGCGTGCCGCTGCGGCAGATCAAGGGCATGGCGCCCTCGCTGCTCGCCATGCCCGAGGGCTGCGCCTTCCGGCCGCGCTGCTTCGCCGCGACGGAGGCCTGCCTGATAGAACCCGAAAATCGCGAGATCGCGCCCGGCAGGCAGATCCGCTGCTTTCATCCCCTCTTGCAGGACGCCTCCACGTGACCCAGGACGTGATGGCCCTCGATCGGGTCTCCAAGCGGTTCGTCAAGCGGATCGACTTCGCCGAGAAGATCGCGAACGTCGTCGGCGGCAACTACCGCGATCAGGTGGTGCACGCGGTCGACGACGTGAGCTTCACCATCCGCCAGGGCGAGGTGCTGGGCCTCGTCGGCGAGAGCGGCTGCGGCAAGTCCACCCTCGGCCGGGTGGTGGCGGGCGTACTGGAGCCCTCCGACGGGACGGTGCGCTGGCACGGGCGGACGGCTGCGGAACTCAGGGGCGACGAACGGCGTCGGGCAGCGCTGGCCGTGCAGATGATCTTCCAGGACCCCTTCGCCAGCCTCAATCCACGGCTGAGGGTAGCCGAGATCGTCGGCGAGGCGCCGCTCGTGCATGGCTTGGTCCCGCGATCCGAGCAGCGCGCCTGGGTGGCCCGAACGCTGGAGCGGGTCGGTCTCGATCCGACCTATGCCGAGCGCTACCCCCACCAGTTCTCCGGCGGCCAGCGCCAGCGGATCGGCATCGCCCGAGCACTGGCCGTCGAGCCCGAGTTCCTGGTCTGCGACGAGGCGATCGCCGCCCTCGACGTCTCGATCCAGGCGCAGGTCCTGAACCTGTTCATGCAGTTGCGCGACGATTTGGGCCTCACCTATCTGTTCATCAGCCACGATTTGTCGGTGGTCGAGCACATTTCCGACCGGATCGTGATCATGTATCTGGGCCGCGTCGTGGAAATGGCGCCCACGGACGAGTTGTTCCGCGAGCCCAACCACCCCTACACCCGGGCCCTGCTGGAGGAGGTGCCGCGCCTCGAAGCGCGGCCGCGCGACTATCAGCCGATCAAGGGCGAAATCCCCTCGCCCCTGGACCCACCGACCGGTTGCCACTTCCACCCGCGTTGCCCGTTCGCCATGCCGCGTTGCCGCGACGAGCGGCCGCTCCTCAAGGAAATCGCCCCCGGCCGCTGGTCCGCGTGCCATCTCAACGACGAGTGATGGCC
>JBMCMJ010000289.1:0-3579 GCA_048615135.1 Pseudomonadota bacterium | reverse complement strand
TTGCATCTGTCATCGTTCTGTCACTTTGGTCGGGCAGCAAGGGTGGACCCAACAGGTTCCACTTCGGGAGGATTTTCCATGACCGCGCTCCACTCCCTGGCATGCGCTGCCGCCGTTGCAGCCGTCGCCCTCACCCCGCTCGCCGCTTCGGCGGAGTGGCAACTCGATCCGCGCTTCACGGACGCGGATGGCGACATGATCGCCGACATCCCGACCGATCCGGACGAGTGGGTCGACCCGCCGGTGCTGGTGTTCGCCTATACCCCGGTCGAAGACCCGGCCGTCTACGAGGGCGTCTGGTCCGAGTTCCTCGACCACATGAGCGAGCTCACCGGCAAGCCGGTGCAGTTCTTCCCCGTGCAGTCGAACGCCGCCCAGCTCGAGGCGATGCGCGCCGGACGCCTGCACGTGACCGGCTTCAATACCGGCTCCAACCCGATCGCGGTGGCCTGCGCGGGCTTCAGGCCCTTCGCCATGATGGCCGGCTCGGACGGCAGCTTCGGCTACGAGATGGAGATCATCACCTATCCGGATTCGGGCATCGAGAGCGTCGAGGACATCCGCGGCGAGACCCTGGCCTTCACCTCCGAGACCTCCAACTCCGGCTTCAAGGCGCCCTCCGCCCTGCTCGCCGCCGAGTTCGGCATGGTCGCTGGCGAGGACTTCGAGGCGGTCTTCTCGGGCGCCCACGACAACTCGATCCTCGGCGTCGCCAACGAGGACTACCTCGCGGCCTCGATCGCCAACTCGGTCAAGGCGCGGATGATCGAGCGTGACGTGGTGAGCGACGACCAGCTCGTCGTGCTCTACCAGTCGCAGACCTTCCCGACGACCGGCTACGGCGTCGTCTACAACCTGCACCCCGACCTGCAGGAAAAGATCCAAGAAGCCTTCTTCTCGTTCGACTGGGAGGGCACCGCGCTCGCCGAAGAGTTCGGCAAGAACGGCGAGGATCAGTTCATCCCGATCACCTTCCAGGAGGACTGGGCGGTGATCCGCACCATCGACGAGGCCAACGGCGTCACCTACGACTGCCGCTGAGCCATAGATCCGGGGTGGCGGCTTCGGCCGCCACCCGTTTTTGTTCGAGGACTTGCCATGCTCCGCGTCGAGGCCCTGGAAAAGCGCTACAAGACCGGTGACCACGCACTCAGGGGCGTCGGCTTCACCGTCGCCGAGGGCCAGGTGCTGGGCCTGATCGGTCCCTCGGGTGCGGGCAAGTCGACGCTCATCCGCTGCGTCAACCGGCTGGTCGAGCCGACCTCCGGCCGGATTTTCCTCGGCGAGACCGACCTCACCGCTGCCGGCACCGGCGAATTGCGCCGCCTGCGCCGCCGCATCGGCATGATCTTTCAGGAATACGCCCTGGTCGAGCGGCTCACGGTCATGGAGAACGTGCTCTCCGGCCGGCTCGGCTACGTGCCCTTCTGGCGGAGCTTCCTGCGCCGCTACCCCCAGGCCGACATCGACAAGGCCTTCGCGCTCCTGGAGCGGGTCGGCCTCACCGACCAGGCCGACAAGCGCGCCGACGAACTCTCGGGCGGCCAGCGCCAGCGCGTCGGCATCGCCCGCGCACTCGAACAGGATCCGGACCTCCTGCTGATCGACGAGCCGACCGCCTCGCTCGACCCCAAGACCTCGCGCCAGATCATGCGCCTGATCGTCGAGATCTGCCGCGAGCGGAACCTGCCGGCGATCGTCAACATCCACGACGTCATGCTCGCCCGCCAGTTCGTCGACCGGATCGTCGGTCTGCGCGCGGGCGAGGTGGTGTTCGACGGCCCGCCCGCCGACCTCGACGACGCCGTCCTCACCCGCATCTACGGCGAGGAGGACTGGACCGCCATGCAGCAGCAGGCCAAAGAAGACGCCGAGGACGCGGCCGCCGCCTACGGCAAGGGCGAGCCGGTGGCCGAAGAGCGCTTGGCCGGGCTCGCATGAGCACCTCCGCCATGAGCACCGCCGCCACCACCGGGCGCACCTGGCGGCGCCCGCCCCTCTTCTTCAAGAGCCGCACCACCCGCTGGCTGGTCTACGGCGGTGCCCTCCTCTACCTCGTGCTCGCGGTCGGCTCGCTCGAGGTCAACTGGGAGCGCGTGGCCCTGGGCATGGAGCGCGGCTGGCGCTTCGTCCAGGGTTTCCTCGTCCCCGACTTCTTCACCCGCTGGAGCGCCATCCAGGAGGGCCTGATCGAGAGCCTGACGATGACGGTGACCTCCACCATCGTCGGCGTCCTCATCTCCATCCCGATCGGCATCGGCGCCGCGCGCAACATCGCCCCGGCCCCGGTCTACTACGTCTGCCGCAGCATCATCGCCGTCTCGCGCAGCTTTCAGGAGGTGATCATCGCCATCCTGTTCGTCGCGATGTTCGGCTTCGGCCCGTTCGCGGGCTTCCTCACCCTCGCCTTCGCCACCATCGGCTTCATCGGCAAGCTGCTCGCCGAGGACATCGAGGACATCGACGAGGCCCAGGCGGAGGCGATCCGCGCCACCGGCGCCTCCTGGCCGCAACTGATCAACTACGGCATCCAGCCCCAGGTCATGCCGCGGCTGATCGGCCTCAGCCTCTACCGGCTCGACATCAACTTCCGCGAATCCGCCGTCATCGGCATCGTCGGCGCGGGCGGCATCGGCGCCACCCTGAACACCGCCATGGAGCGCTACGAATACGACAGCGCCGGGGCCATCCTGCTGATCATCATCCTGATCGTCATGCTCGCCGAGTACAGCTCCAGCCACATCCGCAAGCGGATCCAGTAGTATGCCGATCACCCGCACCGCCGGCCGCCCGGTCTGGCACCATCGCACGACGAAGGAGCAGTGGCTCCGCTGGCTGAGCCTCCTCGCCACCGTCGCCCTGTTCGTCTGGTGCTTCCAGGTGATGACCAAGGACACCATCTGGTTCTTCGTCCAGGACGCACCGCGCACCGCCGGCGACATCGCGGAACGTATGTTCCCGCCCGCCTGGTCCTACATGGACCGGCTCTGGCTGCCGCTCTGGGACACCCTCAACATGGCCACCCTCGGCACGGTCCTGGGCGTCGCCGTCGCCGTGCCCGTGGCCTTCTTCGCCGCCCGCAACACCACCCCCTCGGCGCTGATCCTGCGGCCGATCGCCCTGTTCGTCATCGTCGCCTCGCGCTCGATCAACTCGCTCATCTGGGCGCTCCTGCTGGTCGCCATCATCGGTCCGGGCCTGCTCGCCGGCATCCTCGCCATCGCCCTTCGCTCGATCGGCTTCGTCGGCAAACTGCTCTACGAGGCCATCGAGGAAATCGACGAAAGCCAGGTCGAGGCCGTCCGCGCCACCGGCGCCAGCAGTGCCCAAGTCCTCGACTACGGCATCGTCCCCCAGGTCCTGCCCGCCTTCATGGGCATCTCGGTCTTCCGCTGGGACATCAACATCCGCGAGAGCACCATCCTCGGCCTCGTCGGCGCCGGCGGCATCGGCATGCAGCTCCAATCCTCCCTCAACATGCTCGCCTGGCCCCAGGTGACCATGATCTTCCTCTGCATCCTCGCCACCGTCATCCTCAGCGAATGGGTCTCCGCCAAGGTCCGCCACGCCATCATCTGA
>JBMCMJ010000288.1:0-3589 GCA_048615135.1 Pseudomonadota bacterium | reverse complement strand
GGCAGCGGCAGCGGCCGATCCGGTTCTGCAACAACCGCCGCAGATGCCCACGGCAACCCTCGACGAGGTCGCGATCCACGTCGCCCGTGCGGTCGGTGGCCGGCAGCCGGCCATCAACCTCCAGCTGCAACCGGCGTCGCTCGGTCGGCTGGAGATCACGCTGCACTTCGATGACGACGACGGGGTGCGGGTCCACGTCAGGGCCGACCGCGTCGAGACCCTCGAGCAGCTCGCCCGCCACGGTCACCAGCTCGAGCGTGCGCTGCAGCAGAGCGGGCTCGACGTCGGCCGCGACGGCATCCGGTTCGACCTCAACGCCCAGACCCAGGACGGCACGCCGCAACAGCGACGTTGGGCCGCCTTCGAACGGCTCGGTCAGGCAGCACCGGGCGAGGCCGACCCGCCGCCCGTGGAGCCGCAGCCCCACGCCGACAGCCATCGCCTTCTCGACCTCGACGCCTGAGGAACGGAGCCTCCCATGACCACCGCCGCCATCGCCGCCGCCAACGCCGCCTCGGGTGCGACCCGGTCCCCCACGCAGAAGGCCAGCCTCGCCGAGCAGTTCGACGGGTTCTTGACCCTGTTGACGACGCAGCTGAAGAACCAGGACCCGCTGTCGCCGATGGAGGCGAACGAGTTCACCAATCAGCTCGTCCAGTTCACCGGGGTCGAGCAGAGCGTGAAGATCAACGACAAGCTCGACAGCATGCTCGGGCTGCTCGCCAAGGACGCGCTCGGTCCGGGAACGGCCTATCTCGGCAAGGAGATCGAAGCGCTCGGTGACAGCGTGATTCTCGGCGAGACCGGCGGGGCGACGATCGGTGCGAACCTGCCCGAGGGTGTGGCCGCAGCGCTCGTCAGCGTGCGCGACGCCGAGGGCGAGACCGTTCGCGTCCTGCAGGCCGCGCCGACGGCAGGCGAGCAGAGCGTTTATTGGGACGGTCTCGGCGTCGGCGGCCAGCGCCTGCCGGCCGGCACCTACACGGTCGAGGTCAACGCGATCGGCCCGAGCGGCAACCCGCTGAACGCCACGACCAGTGTCACCGGCACCGTCACCGGCGTCGAACACCGCCACGGCTCGATCGTGCTCTCGGTCGGCGACCGCGAGGTCGCCCTCGAGGACGTCCACGCCGTCCGCGTTCCCGAAACCCTCTGATCCGGTCGCGCCTCCGGCCGAGCCCCAGCAAGGACCCCTCTCATGAGCCTCTTCGGATCCCTCTTCTCGAGCGTCTCGGGCCTGAATGCGCAGAGCAAGTCGCTGAGCATGATCTCCGACAACGTGGCCAACGTGAACACGACGGCCTACCGCAGCGCGTCGGCCGACTTCGCCAACATGGTCACCCGGGCGCCGCACACCCTGACCTACAGCCCCGGCGGCGTGCGCTCCTACACCTCCTACTCCATGGAGAAGCAAGGGCTCATCCAGAGCAGCACCTCGCCGACCGATGCCGCCATCTCGGGCAACGGGCTGTTCGTCGTCCGCGACCAAGCCAACGGCCCGGCCGAGCAGTTCTATAGCCGCGCCGGTTCGTTCGAGCCCGACTTCTTCGGCAATCTGCGCAATCCATCGGGCTTCTATCTGCAGGGCTGGGTGCTCGACGTGAACGAGGAGATCGTCGACATCAACGCCCTGGAGACGGTCAACGTCCGTCAGATCCAGGGCGTGGCGACGGCAACCACCGAGATCGAGATCGGCGCCAACCTGAACGCGGACGACACGACACCGAGCCGCGCGACCGATGGCGCGCTCCACGACTACGCCGCCGGCAACATGGCCGCGTGGACCGCGGACAACGCCAACGGTACGAAGCCCGCCTTCACCCGCGACATCCGCATCTACGATAGCCTCGGCCGTCCCAAGCTCGTGACCGTGGGCTTCCTGAAGGATGCCAGTGATTCCGCCGGTCTGCGGTGGCACATGGAAATGTACGCGAAGCCCGGTGACGTCGAATCGACTGGGGCGACACCGCCGCACCCCAACGGAAGCCTCGCCGCGGGTACGGTCACCTTCGACCCGAACGGCTCGCTCGACTCCTGGTCGATCACCCCTGAGGGCGCAGGTGCAGCGACCGACTCTCCCGAACAGCCGACGATCACGATCGATTGGCTCGAAGCAAGCGGTGCCGCGGACAGCGAGCTCAAGCTCAATCTCGGCGAGCCCGGCTCGACCACCGGCCTCACCCAGTTCTCGAGCCCGAACAACATCGCCTTCGCCAACCAGAACGGAGCCGAGGTCGGCGAGCTGAACGGCGTCTCGATCGACGAGGAAGGCTATGTGCGCGCCTCCTTCACCAACGGCGAGGAGCGCAAGCTCTACCGTCTGCCGGTGGCGACCTTTCCCAACCCCTCCGCCCTCGATCCGCGCAGCGGCAACGTCTACGCGGCAACCGACCTCGCCGGCCAGTTCAACCTCCGCTTCGCCGGCGTCGGCGGTGCCGGGACGATCATCCCCTCCTCGCTCGAGTCCTCGAACGTCGACATTGCCGACGAGTTCACCAAGATGATCGTCACCCAACGCGCCTATTCGGCCAGCTCGAAGATCATCAGCACCGCCGATCAAATGCTCGATGAACTCATCCGCGTCGTTCGTTAAGCAAATACAACACGGATAACCGATTTTTACTATGAATGTACAAGGCGTTTTACACTTCGTTGGGCATTCGAAGGCAAGGTGGGGGCATCGTTGGATGCCCCTCGTATGCGGAGACCGGAGATGTCGGCAGTTGCAGCGCAATCGGGAGCGACGCCGGAGACGGCGCAGGATCCCTTCGACGACCTGCCGCCGCCCGACACGGAACGGTGGGTGGCCAGCCGCAAGGCCCAGGTGGTGCGCGCCGTGCAGGAGGGCCGCCTCAGCCTCGATCAGGCCTGCGAGCGTTACGGCCTGTCGGGCGAGGAATTTCTCGGCTGGCAGCGGATGATCGACCGCCACGGCGTACCCGGGCTGCGGGTCACCCGGCTGCAGCGCTACCGCGGGTGAGCCGGCCGGCCCCTGCCCGGCAACATCCGCACCCGCGTTAACCATCCCTTAGGCATAAGCGCGCAGCTTGCCACCTGGAGCCAATCCTCTCGAGGATGCAGCGGTGGCAAGCGATGCGGCATTGACGGAGACGACGGCGGCCGGTGCCGTCGTGCTCGGCACGAGTCCGGTGGACCGGATCCGCGGCTTCGTGCAGCGGATCGGCCCCGCGCGGCTCGTCCCGCTCGGTGCCCTCCTCCTGGCACTCGCCGGATTCAGCGGCTTTCTCGGCTGGAACCTCACCCGCCCCGACTACACATTGCTGTTCACCGGCCTTGCCCCCGCCGATGCCCAACTGGTCGTCGACCGGCTCGACGGCCTGCGCGTGCCCTATCGCCTCACCCCCGACGGCAGTGCGGTCATGGTGCCCGAGAGCGAGGTCCTGAAACTGCGCATGCAGATGGCAGAGGACGGCCTGCCGGCCTCGGGATCGGTCGGCTACGAGATCTTCGACGAGCGCTCGGCCCTCGGCACCAGCCAGTTCGAGGCCAACGTCAACCTGCTGCGGGCGCTCGAGGGCGAACTCGGCCGCACCATCGCCTCGATGGACGCGATCCGCTCGGCGCGGGT
>JBMCMJ010000287.1:0-3592 GCA_048615135.1 Pseudomonadota bacterium | reverse complement strand
AAATTGGAGCGGGCGATGAGATTCGAACTCACGACCCCAACCTTGGCAAGGTTGTGCTCTACCCCTGAGCTACGCCCG
The DNA here is from genome assembly GCA_048615135.1 of Pseudomonadota bacterium. Lineage (GTDB taxonomy): Bacteria > Pseudomonadota > Alphaproteobacteria > Geminicoccales > Geminicoccaceae > RECO01. The sequence continues at coordinate 3,514 of JBMCMJ010000287.1, read as the reverse complement.
CGCTCCGTCGGTGAGGCGGGCTGATAGTCGATCGGATCGCGGCTGGCAAGGGGGCAGTTGCACGCCGCTGCGCGGTCGGACTCGCGCTCGACGGCAACTCTTGTATCGCGGCCAACGACCGACCATTTTACGCCGCACGGTGAGGGGTAACGACCAAGGTCCGGGGAACGAGCTCATGGCATTGATCGGCGCGACGGGGCAGGCGACGCCGGCCGACGACGTGATCAAGGACGGCAGCCTGCAGAGCTTTGCCGCCGACGTCATTCAGGCATCCCAGCAGGTGCCGGTCCTGGTGGATTTCTGGGCGCCCTGGTGCGGCCCCTGCAAGCAGCTCACCCCCGTCCTGGAAAAGGCGGTCCGCGCTGCCGGCGGCAAGGTGCGACTCGTCAAGATCAACATCGACGAGAACCCCGAGATCGCCCAGCAGCTGCGCATCCAGTCGGTTCCCACCGTTTACGCGTTCGTCCAGGGCCAGCCCGTCACGGGCTTCGCCGGAGCCCAGCCGGAAAGTCAGATCAAGGCGTTCATCGAGCGGCTGGCGGGCGCACCGGTCAACGACGACGGTGCCGACGCGCTCGAGGCGGCCAAGGAGATGCTGAACGAGGGCGATCTGCAGGGTGCGGCCGAGGTGTTTTCCGCGCTGCTGGAGACCGATCCCGAGAACCCGGAACTGATCGGTGGCCTCGCCCGGGCGCTCGTCGGCCTCGGCCGGCTGGACGATGCCCGCTCGGTCCTGCAATCGGCGCCCACGGCCAAGTCGAACCATGCCGAGATCACCGGCGCCAACGCCGCACTGCAGTTGGCCGAGACGGCCGGGGCGGTGCGCGATCCGCAGGTCCTCGAAGCAGCGCTCGCCGCGGACGAGACGGCGCACGAGGTGCGCTTCGAGCTGGCGACGGCGCTGTTCCTGCGCGGCCGGATCGAAGCGGCCATGGACCATCTCCTCACCATCGTCCGCAAGGACCGGGGCTGGAACGACGAGGCGGCCCGCAAGCGGCTGCTCACGTTCTTCGAGGCGCTGGGGCACACGCATCCGGCCACCGTGGCCGGGCGCCGCAAGCTTTCGACCGTGCTGTTCTCATGAGCAGCCCGAACACGCTTCCCAACCGTTTTCCGGTCTTCCCCCTGGCGGGGGCTTTGCTCTTGCCGGGCGGCAACCTGCCGCTCAACATCTTCGAGCCGCGCTATCTGCAGATGACGCGCGACGCCATGCAGACCGACAAGGTCATCGGCATGATCCAGCCGCAGGGCGACGGCGAAGGGGGCCGCTCGCCCCTGCTCTATCCGACCGGCTGCGCCGGCCGCATCACGAGCTTCGAGGAAACCTCCGACGGTCGGTATCTCATCACCCTGACGGGCGTGGCCCGCTTCGACGTGGTCGAGGAACTCGTCACCGTCACACCCTATCGTCAGGTGCTCGCCGACTTCGCTCGCTGGCACGAGGATCTCCGCCCGAGTTCGGCCGATCCGGCGAGGCGCGGCACGCTGATCGACGCCATGCACGGCTATTTCGACCGGCAGCGGATCGAGATCGACTGGGATGCCGTGGCCCAGGCCCCGCTCGACGGCCTGATCACCTCGCTGGCGATGATCTGCCCCTTCACGCCGAGCGAGAAGCAGGCCCTGCTGGAAGCCGGCGACAACGACGCGCGGATGGAGACCCTGATCACGCTGATGCGGATGCAGAGCTTCTCCGCCGATGACGCGACCGGGCTGCGCCACTGAATCGCGCCCGGCGAACGCCCCGGAGGACCGACCCATGACCGCGACCGAAGCCCCCGCGATCGACCCCAAGCTCCTCGACATCCTGGTCTGTCCGCTCACCAAGCAGACGCTCCGCTACGATCGCGAGCGCCAGGAATTGGTCAGCGAGGCGGCTGGGCTCGCCTATCCGATCCGCGACGGCATCCCGATCATGCTGGTCGACGAGGCCCGCGAGCTCGGGCAGGACGAAGCGATCCCCGATTCGCTCAAGGCGCGCTGAAGCCGTGGTCGAGCGGGACACCCCCTGGCCGGTGGAGTTGCGGGTCCGCCGCGCCGACCGGACCCTCGAGATCGATTTCGACGACGGGGCGTGCTTTGCCCTGCCGGCCGAATATCTGCGCGTCGAGAGCCCCTCGGCCGAGGTGATGGGCCACGGTCCGGGGCAGAAGACGATCCTCGGCGGCAAGCGCGACGTCGCCATCCTCGCGGTCGAGCCGGTCGGCACCTATGCCGTGCGCATCCGCTTCGACGACCTGCACGATACGGGCATCTACACGTGGCCCTATCTCTATCGGCTCGGCCGCGACCGCGAGACGATCTGGCAGACCTATCTCGACGCCCTGGCCGCCCGTGGCCTCGCCCGCGACCGGTGACCTGACCCCACCCGCAGGCTCGTGGCGCGGTCTGGTGGTGCCGCTCACGGCCACACTCACCGTGCAGATCTCGGTCAACGTCGCCTTGTTGAGCGTGGCGGTCCTGGCACCCGTCATCGCCCCGGACCTCGGGGTGCCCGCCGCCTGGACCGGTTACTTCGTGGCGCTGGCCTATCTGGCGGGTGCCGTCGTCAGCGCCCGCGCCGACTGGCTGCTCGCCCCGATCGGGCCGATGACCGGCAGCCTCACCGCGCAGGCCCTGACCGTGACCGGGCTCGTCCTCGCGAGCCTCGGCGAGGTCTGGGGGCTGGCCCTCGCCGCCCTCGCGATCGGCGTCGCCTACGGGCTGACCACGCCGACCAGCGCCGAAATCCTCACCGCCAACGCCCCGCCCGCCCTTTACGGCCGGGTGTTCTCCATCAAGCAGACGGCCGTGCCGGGGGCGGGTCTGGTGGTCGGGCTGGCGGCGCCGGGCCTCGCAGCGCCGTTCGGCTGGCAGGGGGCGCTGGCTGCGACCGCTACCGTCCTCGGACTCCTCGGACTGGCGCTTCTGCCCTGGCGGCGCCGGCTGGATCTAGCGCGGGCGAACCGTCGCCCGCGTGCGGGCTCGCCGCTCGCCTCGGTCCTGGCCGATCCCGTCCTGCTCCGTCTATCCCTCGCGGGCTTCTGCCTCGCCGGGCTGCAACTCTGCGTCAGCGCCTTCTTCACCGCCTACATGGTGCTCGAGGTCGGCCTGCCGCTCGCCGTGGCCGGCGCGGTGTTCGGCCTGCTGCAGGCGATGGGGGTGCCGGCGCGCATCGGCTGGGGATGGCTCGCCGACGCCTTTTTGGGCGTGCGCCGGGCGATCACGGTGCTGGCGCTGCTCGCGACCGGCGGCATCCTCGTCCTGGCGAGCGTGGGCCCCGCCTGGAGCGTCCTCGCCATCGCTGTCCTCGCCGTCTATCTCGGGCTGAGCGTGATGGCGTGGACGGGTCTTCTGCTCGCGGCGGCAGCCCAGGTCGACCCGGCGCGCGCGAGCACGCTCACCGCGGGGGCGATGATGTTCAACTTCCTCGGCATCGTCACCGTGCCGCCGCTGTTCGGTGCGGTGGTCGACCGGACGGGCAGCTACGGCTCGGCCTTCCTGATGACCGTCCTGTTCGGCTTGGCGGCGGTCG
>JBMCMJ010000286.1:0-3596 GCA_048615135.1 Pseudomonadota bacterium | reverse complement strand
CCTATGCCGAGCGCGTGTTCCGTCACTGGGGCCAGCCGATCCGGACGGCGCGCAGCCGCCACGGCCTGGGCACGCCCGCGACTGCGCGGATCATCGAGAGCATGGTCAGCCGCCCGGACCGATCTTCGGTGGGACTGGGTACCTCCGGGTTGGCCGGTCACGGCACCTCGTCGACGAGTTCGCCGACGACAGGCCGCCTGCTCGCGCCGCGCGGGACGACCCCGGACGGCTGGGGCCGATAGCTCAGCCGAGCGGCGCGTCCACCAGCGGCCATTGCTGCTGGTCTGCGTTGCGGTAGGGCAAGGCGCCGAAATCGGGCATCAGCGAGCCTCCGGCGGCGACGTAGAGAACCTCGGCCGCGAGCGGCGCGAAGGCGGCGTGGAAGTGCTGCATCGACTTGACCACAACGATCCGCCGGGAGGCCGGATCGATGCCGACATGGGTGAAGCAGTCGGTGCTGGCGCACTGGGCGCGGACGGTGTTGACCACCACGTCGACCGCCCCGCCCGCGCCCTCGATCCTGAGCGCCGCCATGTCGCCCGCCCGCTGGCTGCCCTTCTTGGCACCGGCAAAGCCGATGCGCGCGTCCGCCCGAAGACCCGTGACGGTGACCTCGACGTCGAGCGGGCGGCCGGAAAAGGGGCCGAGCTTGCCGCCGAGGCGCATCGCCGTGCAGCCACCCTCGCCCAATTCGAAGGCGATCCGCACCGCCATCGGGTCCCACAGCATGGCGAGCGCCGCATCGCCGATGCCGTGCTCCAGCAGCGCCTCCAGGATGAACGTGGAATCGCTGGCGGCCCCGCCGCCGGCATTGTCGGCGACGTCGGCGAGGACCAGGGGTGGGGCACCCTCGTGCCCGCGCGCCCGGAGCATCGCCTCGTCGAGCGTCAGATAACTGGGCTGCGTGGCCTGGCGCATGGCGTAGAATTCGCGGCCCAATCGCTCCGCGAGTGCGGCCGCCCTGGCCCGGTCCCCGTCGGCGACGACCAAAATCTTGCTACCCATCGCCGCGACGTCCGCCCAGGGAAAGCCGTGGATCGCCGAGACCGACAGGATGCCGTCCTTGCCCTCTAGGGCCTGCATCCGGTCGACGAAGCCGCGCATCGGCTCGCGGGTGGTGTGGAACACGCCGATCGTCCGGCAGTCGAACGCCGCCATGACGGGCCGGGTCCGCCCTTCCAGGCAGTCGGCCACGAGGGTGAAGACCTCTTCGGCGCGATCCGGGATGTCGGTGTGGGGATATTCCTTGAAGAGGACGACCACGGTCGCGTGGTCGAGCATCCGCTGGCCGACATTGGCGTGGAGGTCGAGTTCGACGCCGATCGGCACGTCCGGGCCGACGAGATCGCGCACCGCCTCGACCAGTTCGGCCTCCGCCTCGTCGTGGCCCTGCGCCACCATCGCGCCGTGCAAGCAGAGGAGGACGGCATCGACCGGCAGATGGGCGCGGAGGTCGGCAAGCAGTTCGTCACGATAGGCCTCGAACACCCGCTGGACGGTCGGGCCGGCCGGCATGGCGAAGGCGCAGAGGCCCTCGATCACCTCCCAGCCCCGCTCGACGGCGCGCCGGCGCCAGACGACCAGGGGTGCGGCGAACACCGGGGGCGCGTCGCCGTAGCTACCGCGACGGAACAGGCAGGTCTCCTCGAACAGCCGCGCGCCGGTAGGCAGAGCCGCGAAGCTGTTGGTTTCCGTGCCCAACGTCGCCGTGAACAGCCGCCGCGTCATCGCTTGCCTCGCTGAAATCCCGCAGGTGGTTAACGAATACCAAGGTGTGTGTCGTTTGCCTTCGCGGTGGCGGCGCACGGCTGCCGTGCGAGACTGGGCCTCGACCAACGGAGGAGGGCGCGCCCGTGGAACGAACCAACCTGCAGCCATCGCCGAACGACGAGGCGCCGGTCCCCGTCCTCGTCACCACGGATTTCGTCGACCGCCTGCTGGCCGAGGCTGCGGGGCTTGCGGAGATGACCCGGGATCTGGTGGTGCAGCCGGCGGAATTGCCCGCCCGGGGGCTCGACCGCCTGCACGACCAAGTGGAGATCGGCCGGCTCACGACCTGCCTCGCCCATTGCGTGGCTTGGCTCCTGGAGCAGAAGGCCGTGGCCGCCGGCGAGATCGAGCGGGCCACACGGCCGCCCTTGGCGCGGATCATCGACGAGCCGCAGCCGGATCCGCTTGCGGTCTCGCCCTACGTGGTCGACGTGGGCCACCGGGTGCGGGCGTTCGCCCGGCGAATCGACCGACTGGCGAACGGCTGAGGTGCCCGCGCGGCCGTTGCACGAAGCGCGGTCGATGCTAGACACGGGTGTTCCCAAGCGGAGACCCGACCCATGATCGCCACGGCGAACCGGCTCGCCCGGATCAAGCCCTCGCCCACCATCGCCGTTACCAATCTGGCGCGCGAACTCAAGGCTGCCGGGAGGGACGTGATCGGCCTGGGTGCGGGCGAGCCCGACTTCGACACGCCGGAGCACATCAAGGAAGCGGCGATCAAGGCGATCCGCGACGGCGACACCAAGTACACCGCGGTCGACGGCACACCGGCCCTGAAGGCCGCCATCTGCCGCAAGTTCGCGCGCGAGAACGGCCTGACCTACACGCCGGACCAGATCACCGTCGGCACCGGCGGCAAGCAGGTCATCTACAACGCACTGATGGCCACGCTCGATCCGGGCGACGAGGTGATCGTGCCTGCGCCCTACTGGGTCTCCTATCCGGACATGGTGCTGCTCGCCGGCGGTGAGCCGGTGTTCGTCACCTGCCCCGAGCAGACCGGCTTCAAGCTTCGTCCCGAAGACCTGGACGCGGCGATCACGCCCAAGACCAAATGGATCATCTTCAACTCGCCGAGCAATCCGACCGGCGCCGCCTACACCGAGGCCGAGCTGAAGGCGATCTGCGACGTGCTGATCCGCCACCCGCACGTGGCGATCCTCACCGACGACATGTACGAGCACCTCGTCTACGACGGCTTCCGCTTCACCACGCCGGCCCAGGTGGCACCGGAACTCTACGACCGCACGCTGACCATGAACGGCGTTTCCAAGGCCTATTGCATGACCGGCTGGCGGATCGGCTATGCCGGGGGGCCGAAGGAGCTGATCAAGGCGATGGCCGTGATCCAGTCCCAGAGCACCTCCAACCCCTCGTCGATCAGCCAAGCCGCCGCCGTGGCGGCCCTCGACGGCCCGACCGATTTCATGCTCGAGAACAACGAAGCCTTCGTCCACCGCCGGAACCTCGTTGCCGATGCGCTGGATGCGACGCCGGGGCTGCGCTGCCCGCGTCCCGAGGGCGCCTTCTACGTCTATCCGAGCTGCGCTGGCGTGATCGGCAAGCGCACGCCCGCAGGCAAGCTGATCGAGAGCAGCGAGGACTTCGCCCGCTTGCTCCTCGAGAGCGAGGGCGTGGCGGTGGTCCATGGCAGCGCCTTCGGCCTCGACCCGTTCTTCCGCATCTCCTACGCCACGGCGACCGACGTGCTCGAGGACGCCTGCGCCCGCATCGAGCGCTTCTGCCAGTCCCTCACCTGAGAAGGTGGCGACGGCAAAGCCGTCGCCCGGGGGTTCCAAAGGGGGCCAAAAGCCCCCTTTTTT
>JBMCMJ010000285.1:0-3601 GCA_048615135.1 Pseudomonadota bacterium | reverse complement strand
GGCCGCGCGAGGCCCGGCCGGGCGTGCTCGTCATGGAGGGCCGCTGGCCGGACGCGACGGTCGCAGCACTGCGCGCCCGGGGACACACCGTCGAGGTCGGCGGCCCGTGGTCGGAGGGCCGGCTCTCGGCTTGCAGCCAGACGATGCAGGGCGAGGTGCGCTACCTCCGTGCCGCCGCCAACCCGCGCGGCATGCAGGGTTACGCCGTCGGCCGGTGAAGATGTCGGTGCAGCGAGGGGGGACTTGATGGTCCCCCCTCGGACCCCCCAGCGTCGGCGCTGCCGACGCTTTTTCGGGCAAACGGCAGGGACAGGGGCGTGATCTCGTTGGCCGTGCAGTTCTCGATCTGCAGCGGCGAGACGACGCCGGCGGGATGCGCCGCGAGACGATCGACGAACCCGAGCCCCGCTTGGCCGATCGCCTCGTCCCAGGCGACCAGCCAGGCGGCGTTGCGGATCAGCCTCGTGATTACGGGTGGGCACCTCCGCTGCGTTGGCGCGAATCGAGGCTGAGGCGCAGATCGGCTTCCTCGGCTTCGATGGTGAGAGCCGCGAGCGAGAGCCGGCTCTCGCGGATCAATTCGAAGGTGGCGACCACCAGCGCGACGAAGCCGATCCCGCCCGCGGCTGCGGCCCCCATCGTGTCCAGCCCCCAGCGCGGGCTGATGCCGAAGGCCTGCAGCACGGCGCCCCCGATCGCCAGCATGGTGGCCAGCGCGAACATGCCGGCTGCCAGATAGAGCCCGCCCATCGCCCGTGCGATCACCCGCGCCCGGCGCTGGCTGGCGGCGAGGTCGCGCCTGAGGAGTGGGCGCAGGGGCGCGGGTGCGGCGCCGATTTCGGCCAGGAGAAAACGCGACCGGTCGACCGCTCGGGCAAAGCGGTTGGTGGTGGAGAGGGTCAGGAGCGAGGTGGCATTGGTCAACAGCGCCGGGCCGGCGATGGCCGAGAGCACGGCGAAGGTGTTGGCGACATCCGGGTCCACGGGTGGGCTCCGCTGAAGGGGCAGGGGGGCTTGATAGCCCCCCTGCAACCCCCGGGCGACGGCTGACGCCGCCGCCACTTACGAAAGTGGCGCCGGCAGCGCCGGCGCTGGGGGCCAAAGTGGCGCCGGCCTCGCCGGCGCCGGGGGTTTCCAAGGGGGCCAAAAGCCCCCTTGGCTTGCCTCCTCCCGCAACGCCACCTAGCCCTGGAGTGTCGGAGCGACTAGCTCCTGTGCATGGGCACCCTCTGCACGGGCGGTGGCCGCAACCGAGGGAGCGAGCCTTTGCAGGACTCGGCCGAAGCCAGTCTCGACATCCTCCTGGCCCTCGCCAAGGACCCCTTGCGGCAGAACCGGCCGGAGGCGGGGCGGGCGTTCGAGGTGGTGTCCGACTACCAGCCCGCGGGCGACCAGCCGGCGGCCATCGTCGAGCTGGTCCAGGGCATTCGCGGCGGTGACAAGGATCAGGTGCTTTTGGGTGTCACGGGCTCCGGCAAGACCTTCACCATGGCGCAGGTCATCGCCCAGGTGCAGCGCCCGAGCATCGTCCTGGCGCCGAACAAAATTTTGGCGGCGCAGCTCTACGGCGAGATGAAGAGTTTTTTCCCGAACAATGCCGTCGAATATTTCGTCAGTTACTATGATTACTATCAGCCCGAGGCCTATGTGCCGCGGAGCGACACCTATATCGAGAAGACGGCGAGCATCAACGAGCAGATCGACCGGATGCGGCACAGCGCGACGCGGGCGCTGTTGGAGCGCGACGACGTGATCATCGTCGCCTCGGTGTCCTGCATCTACGGCATCGGCTCGCCGGAGCTCTACTCGCAGATGGTGGTCGCGGTGCAGAAGGGGGCGACGGTCGACCGGACCAAGCTTTTGCGCGCCTTCGTCGAGCTGCAGTACAAGCGCACCAGCCTCGATCTGCAGCGCGGCTGGTTCCGCGCCAAGGGCGACACCGTCGAGATCTTTCCCTCGCACCTGGAGGACACGGCCTGGCGGCTGTCGCTGTTCGGCGACGAGGTGGAGCGGATCGTCGCCTTCGACCCGCTGACCGGCGAGAAGCAGGGCGATCTCGACCAGATCAAGCTCTACCCCAACAGCCACTACGTGACGCCGCGGCCGACGCTCGCCGGTGCGGTCGAGCGGATCAAGGTGGAGTTGCGGGAGCGGCTGGAGGAATACCGCGCGATGGGTCGGCTGCTGGAGGCGGAGCGGCTGGAGCAGCGGACCACCGCCGACATGGAGATGATGCTGACCACCGGCAGCTGCCCCGGCATCGAGAACTATTCGCGTTATCTGACCGGCCGTGCGCCGGGCGAGCCGCCGCCGACGCTCTTCGAATACATCCCCGAGAACGCGCTCCTGATCGTCGACGAGAGCCATGTGACGGTCCCGCAAGTGGGCGGCATGTACAAAGGCGACTACGCGCGGAAATCGACCCTCGCCGAGTTCGGCTTCCGGCTGCCGTCCTGCATGGACAACCGGCCGTTGAAGTTCGAGGAGTGGGACGCCATGCGGCCGCAGACGGTGTTCGTCTCGGCGACGCCGGGTCCGTGGGAGCTGGAGCGCACCGGCGGCGTCTTCGTGGAGCAGGTGATCCGCCCGACCGGGCTGGTCGATCCGGTGTGCGAGGTGCGCCCGGTCGAGCACCAGGTCGACGATCTGCTGCACGAGGCCAAGGCCTGCGCCGCGAAGGGCCTGCGCGTGCTGGTCACCACGCTGACCAAGCGGATGGCCGAGGATTTGACCGAGTACCTGCACGAGCAGGGGGTCAAGGTCCGCTATATGCACTCCGATATCGAGACGCTGGAGCGCATCGAGATCGTCCGCGACCTGCGCCTCGGCCGATTCGATGTGTTGGTTGGCATCAACCTCCTGCGCGAGGGGCTGGATATTCCCGAATGCGGGCTGGTCGCCATCCTCGATGCCGACAAGGAGGGCTATCTGCGCTCCACCACCTCGCTCGTCCAGACCATCGGCCGTGCTGCGCGCAACGTGGACGGCCGCGTGTTGCTCTACGCCGACCAGATGACCCGCTCGCTGCGGGCGGCGCTCGAGGAGACCGAGCGGCGCCGGGAGAAGCAGCTCGCCTACAACGCAGAGCACGGCATCACGCCGCAGACCATCAAGCGGCAGATCGCCCAGCTGATGGGCGACGTGGCGGAGAAGGACTACGTCACGGTCGACATCGGCGAGGATGCGCCCGCGTCGATGGCCGGCATGAACCTGCAGGCGCATATCGGCGAACTCGAGAAGAAGATGAAGGATGCCGCGGCCAACCTCGAATTCGAAGAGGCGGCCCGTTTGCGCGACGAGATCAAGCGGCTGGAGGCGGGGGAGCTGGGCCTGAAGCCCGGCGAGGTGCGCCGCTCCAAGGACGACTACGCGCCGCAGAAGCGCACGGCCGAGCGCAAGCCTCGCATGAGCAAGGGCAAAGGGTCCGGCAAGCCGCGCCGCGGTCGATGAGCCTGCCGGTGCTGCAGACGCCGCGGCTCCGGCTGCGGCCGCGAACGCCGGACGATCTGGACGCCAATCTCGCCATGGACCTCGATCCCGAGGTCACGCACTTCATCTGGCCGGAGCCGCCCGATCCCGCGGCGCACCGGGCCGTGCTGGC
>JBMCMJ010000284.1:0-3611 GCA_048615135.1 Pseudomonadota bacterium | reverse complement strand
AAGGCGATGATGGCGAAGAGCGCCACGCTCACGGCCAGAAGGGCACCGTAGACGCCGGGCGAGCGCGGGCGCTGATCGGCCGCGAATTTCTTAGCGTCGGCCGCGACCAGACCGTGCACGCCGCCGAGGAGGACCAGGAGGGTCAGCTTGGTGTGCAGCCAGCCACCGCCCGGGTTCCAGCCGATCCCGGTCTGGATCAGCACGACACCGGCAACGAACGCCAGGACCATCGCCGGCGTCGTGATGCTCTTGAGCACCCGGCGCTCGGTCTGCTTGGCCCGCTCGGACGCCTCGCTGCCGACCGCCAGGGCATGGTGGGCGGCATACATGCGGAGCAACGACCAGAGCCCCGCCATCCAGATCGGAAAAGCGAGAAAATGCAGGAATTTCGACCAGGCCCAAGGGTCGGTCATCATCGAGCGGTTCCTTTCAGACGTTCGAGCAGCCGGGTGACGTGATCGGGCTCGGTCCACTGCAGGATGCCGTGGCCGAGGTTGAAGACGTGCGGCCGATCGGCCATCGCCGCCAGGATCCGGTCGACCGCGCGGTCGAGCGCCTCGCCGCCGACCATCAGCGTCACCGGGTCGAGATTGCCCTGGAGCGTGACCTTCGGCGAGAGGGTCCGGGCCGCCCAGTCCATCGGCACCGCGGTGTCGAGGGCGAGCCCCTCGACCGGGACCGCCTCGGCGAAGGCGGCGTAGTTGGCGCCCACCCCGCGCGGAAAGGCGATCATCGGGGTGTCCGGATGGCGCGTCTTCACGGCGTGGACGATGCGGGCAATGGGATCGCGGCACCAACGCTCGAAGCCCTCGGGTGCCAGCACGCCCGCCCAGCTGTCGAACAGCTTCACGACTTCCGCCCCGGCCTCGATCTGCCGGCAGAGATAGGCAGCGATCGCCCGCTCCAGCACGTCGATCAGCCGCTGGAACGCCTCGGGTTCGCGAGCGGCGAAGGCGCGGGTGCGCATGAACTCCTTCGAGCCCTGCCCTTCGATCATGTAGCAGGCGAGGGTCCACGGAGCGCCCGAGAAACCGATCAGCGCGACGTTCTCGGGCAGGGCCGCGCGGATCCGCTCGACGGTCTCGTAGACCGGGGCGAGGTGGTCGTGGATGGCGGTCGGATCGAGCCGCTCGATCGTCGCCGCGTCCTCGATCGGCTCCAGCTTCGGTCCCTCGTTCTCGACGAACCAGAGCCTGCGGCCGAGCGCATGCGGCACGACGAGGATGTCCGAGAACAGGATCGCCGCATCCAGGCCGTAGCGGCGGATCGGCTGCAGGGTCACCTCGGTCGCCAGATCGGGCCGGTAGCAGAGATCGAGGAAACTGCCGGCCTCGGCGCGGACCTGCCGATATTCCGGCAGGTAGCGCCCGGCTTGGCGCATGAGCCACACGGGGGGCGTCGTTTGGCGTCGGCCTGCCAAGGCCTCGAGCAGGGTCTTCGTCATCGCGTATCCTTCGTCCGCCGGGCAGCCGGTTTTCCCGGGCGCACCCGTTCCTTACCCCTTTCGATAGAAAAGAAGGAACGAAGGAAGGGTAGGTAGTTGGTACCACCCCGAAACGGGGATCAAAGCCCATCCACGGGTCGATCCGCCGCGGGATCGAATGGCGGGCAGCTTCGACCTTTTGGGGATGAAGGTGGGCAGGGATGGACGACTTGCCCGGGAATCCACCGCGTGCCGCACCTCGGGACGACGGGGAAAACGGGGATGACGCGCGCACCGGGCTGTGGATCGCGCGCTGCGCCCACAGGGGACGGATGGATCGTTCACAGGTGTACGGGCGTGTGCCAAAAGACCGATCCGTCCCCAGGCATCGGCGACCTGTCATCGCCTGCGACGTTGGTCCACAGGTTCGGCCACAGGAACCCACGACTTGTCCATGCGCCTCCACCTCCACCTGATCTCCGACTCCACCGGAGACACGGTGACGTCGGTCACCCGGGCAGCGATCTCGCAGTTCGACAACGTGACGCCGGTCGAGCACGTCTGGTTCTTCATCCGCACCGAGCAGCAGCTGGAGCGGGTGTTCGCCTTCGTCGACGCGCTGCCGGGCATCGTCGTCTTCACCCTGGTCGAGCCGCGCCTGCGGGATCGCTTGGTCGCCCACTGCGGCAAGCGCGGGGTACCCTGCGTGCCGGTGCTCGACGGGCTGATCGACACGGTCTCGCACGTGCTCGGCGCCGCCGCCCGCCAGCAGGCGGGGCGCAAGCACGTCCTCGACGAGGGCTATTTCGCCCGAATCGAGGCGATGAACTTCGTCATGCGCCACGACGACGGCCAGCAACCGGACCACATCTACGCGGCCGACGTCATCGTTCTCGGCGTATCGCGCACGAGCAAGACCCCGACCTGCATGTATCTCGCCAATCGCGGCATCAAGGCCGCCAACATTCCGCTCGTGCCGGAGCGGCCGCCGCTCGTCGATTTCTCCCGCCTCAAGGCCAATCTGGTGGTAGGCCTGAGCATCCAGGCGGACCAACTCGTGCAGATCCGGCTCAACCGGCAGCGGATGCTCGGCATGGAGCGGCTGGGCGGGGCCCGCTACGGCGGCGACTATGCCGAACTGGACCGCGTGCGCGAGGAACTGCGCTTCGCGCGCCGGCTCTACACCGAGCATGGCTGGCCGGTCATCGACGTCACCCGCCGCTCGGTGGAAGAAACCGCGGCGGCGATCTACCAGCTCTACCAGGAACGGCGGAATCCCGACCTGCGGACGGTCCTGAGCGGCGCGGACGAGGAGAACACCTGAACGCATGCGCAGCTTTTCCACGCTCGGATCGTCCAAACGCCAACGCCGCCGCCAAGCCGTCCTGCGCGCCACGGGTTACGTCGCCGGTCTCGCCTTCCTCGCTGCGGTGGGCCTGATCGCCTACCAGACCGGCCGGGCCCAGAACGCCGCGGTGATCGAGCGGCTCGACGAGGACGTCCGAACGCTGGAGACCGACGTGCGGCGCGCACGTTCCGAGGCGACCGCCGCGCGCGAGCAGGCCAAGGCCGCGACGGAGCGGGCCTTCGCCATCGCCGAGCGCTACCAGCGGGACGTGCCGCAGGCCGAGCGCGCCCGCCTGCTTGCCCTGCTCGACCGGCGCCTGGAGGACGGTCTGAGCGTCGAGCGGCTCGCGTTCGTGCTGGAGGAGGTGCAGCCGCGCGAGGAGTGCGCCGACACGACCGAGACCCGGCGCTTTCTGGTCACGACCCCGGTCGCCGTCACCCGGGAATCGACCGTCAGTTTCGGCGGCAACCGGATCGTCGTCACCGGCCAGGGGACGCCGGACCGCGACGAGGGGGGCCGTCCGGTCGGCTGGTTCGACGTCGCCGAGCCCGTGAGCATCCGGTTCTTGAAGCTGGACGGTGCGGTGAGCCTCGCCGAGGGCATCCTGCCGCTCAGCCATCGGGTCGTGGACGGCGACACCGAATGGCGGTTTCTCATCCGACCCCAGGCAGAGCGGGGCTTCGTCGAGGTCACCGCCCGGACCTGTGCGTTTCCCTGAGCGCATCCGGCGCCGAGCGGACGGGCCGACGCGCACTCGGCCCGAAACGTCCCGACGAGGACGAGCCCTAGCGGTGGTTGCGCTCGCCCTGCTCCTGATCACCGCCTGCAGCGCTGCGCCTC
>JBMCMJ010000283.1:0-3614 GCA_048615135.1 Pseudomonadota bacterium | reverse complement strand
ACGTGGCTGCGGTTGGTGGTGTACGGGCGCACGTCCGGACCCCAGCGGCCCTTCTCCACGGCCGTTGCCCAGGCCTCGCTCTTCAGCACCTCCGGGCTCTCGATCTCGTAGATGGCGAGATAGGCGGGCGAGGCCTGCGGCTTCTGCTCGAGCCCGCCGGCGATCGCCATCGCGAACGCCTCCGACTTCGCCCGCGTTACCGAGAGCACACCCGGCACCTCCATCAGGTAGGGGATGTGCTCATCGTCGTAGACCTCGTTGAACAGGTCCTCCTTCTCGGGTGTGACGTCCATCCGGACGACGAACAGCCAACGGGTCGAAATCGGCACGATCAACTCTCCTCTTTCCTGTGTTTTCGGGGGTCCTAGGGGGCCAAAAGCCCCCTAGCCTTCCTTTCCCTTCGCCTCTTCCAGCGCCTGCCATACCCGGAGCGGCGTCAGCGGCCGGTCGAGGTGTACCACTCCCCGCTCGTGCAGCGCGTGGTGCACCGCATTGAGCATGCAGGCGACAGCACCGATCGACGAGAGTTCGCCCACCCCCTTGGCGCCGATCGGGCTGTTCGGGCTGGCGGTCGGCCTAAAGCCGAGGTCCAGGGCGGGTACGTCCGTCGCACGCGGCAGGAAGTAGTCCATGAGCGAGCCCGTCAGGAGTTGCCCCTCGCTATCGTAGACCAGGGCTTCACCGAGCGCCTCGCCGATCGACTGGGCGATGCCGCCGGCGTTCTGGCCGAGCGCTCCCGGCGGGTCGAACACCCGGCCGATGTCGTCGATCCCCGTCCACTTCACCACCTGCACGCCACCGGTCTCCGGGTCGACCTCCACTTCGCAGGCATAGGCGCCGTTCGGGAAGGTGCGCTCGTTGCCGGCGAAGTCGCGTTGCGCCACGCAACTCGGCAGGTCGTCGGGCGTTTCCTCGTCCAGCTTGGCGAGGTCCCAGAGCGTCAGGCGGCGGTCGGTGCCGCGGATGGTGAAGGCGCCGTCGCCGTAGGCGAGGTCGACTTCGGCCGCCTCCAGCACCTCCGCGGCCTTGGCCTTCGCCTGGTCCAGCATGGCCAGCGCCGTGCGGTGCACCGTGGCGCCGCCGATCGAGAGGACGTTGGAGCCGCCGGTGCCGCCGCCGACCTCGAGCACGTCGCTGTCGCCCTGCTCGACGCGGATGCGGTCTTCGGGGAGGTCGAGCGCCTCGGCCGCCACCCTGGCCAGCACGCGGCGATGCCCCTGGCCCGAATCCTGGGTGCCGGTGCGGACGATGACGGTGCCGTCGGGCAGGGCGCGCACCTCGCTCCGCTCCGAGGTGGCGCCGCCCGTCCCGTGCATGTGGAAGGTGAGCCCGAGCCCGCGCAGCCGGCCCCGCGCGTTGCTCGAGGCGCGCCGTGCGCCAAAGCCCGCGAGATCGGCTTTCGCCTCCAGGGCGTCCGCGAGACCCGGAAAGTCGCCGGTGTCCAGCGTCTCGCCCATCGGCGTCGCGTAGGGCAGATCGTCCGGCCGGAGGAAATTGCGGCGCCGCAGCTCCAGCCGGTCGATGCCCAGGCGGTAGGCGGCGAGGTCGATCAGCCGCTCCAGGGTGCTGACCGATTCGGGCTTGCCGGCCCCGCGATAGGCGTCGGTCGGCATGGCGTTGGTGAACATCGCTCGGACCCGGTAGTGCTGGCCCGGAATGCGGTAGGTCTGGTTGAACACGCGCACGGCCGCGGCGGCGACGGTGTTGGTGGCCCCGGCGTTGACGAAGGCACCGAGGTCGGCGAGCGCTTCCACCCGGAACGCGAGGAACCGGCCGTCCTCGTCGAGTGCCAGCTGCGCGTGGTCGACCCGGCCGCGCCCGACGACGTCGGAAGTGAAGCTCTCGCTGCGCGTCGCCACCCATTTGACCGGCGTCCGCAGTACGCGCGCCGCGTGCAGGACGAGCGCCTGCTCCGGATAGGGCCAGATCTTGACGGCGAAGCTGCCGCCGACGTCGTCGGTCACCACCCGGAGCGCCGAGGGCGGCAGGTTCAGGCATTCGGCCATCGCCGTGCGGATCGCCACCACACCCTGGCTCGGCGTCCAGAGGGTCAGCCGGCCGTCCGCGTCCATTCGGGCGATGGCTCCGCGCGTCTCGATGGGCGCCACCGCGACCCGCGGATGGCGGATGGTGAGTTCGACGACATGCGCCGCCTGCGCGAGCGCTCGTTCCACGACCTGGGCATTGCCGCGCGACCAGGTGAACGAGGTGTTGTCCGGGGCTTCGGGCCAGATCAAGGCCGCATCGGGCCGGGCTGCCTGCGTCACGTCGACCACGGCCGGCAACGGCTCGAGGTCGAGTTCGATCGCCTCGACGGCATCGAGCGCCAGGGCTTCGGTATCGGCAACGACGGCCGCGACCGGCTGGCCGACATGGACCACCTTCTCCTCCGCCAGCACCGGCCGATAGGGTTCCACCATCGGCTTGCCGTCCTCGCCGGTGATCGGCGCGGGGCAATCCAGGGGGCCGAGCCCGGCGGCCAGGAGGTCGACGCTGCCGACCACGAGCCGCACACCCGGCATCCTGCGAGCCGCCTCCAGGTCGAGCCGGCGGATCCGCGCATGCGCCATCGGGCTGCGCAGAACGACCAGACGCAGGGCGTCCGCGGGCTGGTGGTCGTCGAGGTAGAGCCCCTGGCCACGCAGCAGGCGGGTGTCGTCGTCGTGATCCATCGGGCCTCCGAAGCGAGCAATGGGGGCGGTTCAGGACGCCCGTGCAGCGGGCGGCAGCCCGGGGCGGCGCAAGGCTTCGGTGATCCTGAGTGCCGTGTCGAGGGCCCTGAGGCCGGCCTCGCCGGAAACGGTTACGGCGCTCTTGCCGCCGATCGCATCCAGAAAGCTCTGAATTTCCAGCATCAGCGCATCGTTGGGCTCGAACTGACGTTCCTCGACGCCGATGCCGGGCAGCATCGGCAGCGGCTTGCCGAGGCCGCGCCGAGCGATGGTCGCCTCGCGGGTCTGGAAGTCGATCGCGATGTAGGCGTCGTGCTGGAAGATGCGCATCCGTCGCTGCGGCGTCATGCTCACCCGGCTCGCCGTGACGTTGACCGTGCAGCCGCCCTCGAATTCCAGCCGGGCATTGGCGATGTCGTCCTGGTCGGTCAGCACGGCCACGCCCACCGCATCCACCTTCGCGAGCGGCCGCCCGACGAACTCCTGGATGAGATCGATGTCGTGGATCATCAGATCGAGGACGATCGAGACATCGGTGCCGCGCCCCGGATTGAAGCCGCCGAGCCGATGGCTCTCGATGAACAGCGGCTCGGCGATGACGTCCTGCAGCGCCAGGATCGCCGCGTTGAACCGCTCGAGGTGACCGACCTGGAGGAGGCACCCCTTGGCCTTGGCGAGCGCCACCAGGGCCTCGCCCTCCTCGCGGGTCGAGGCGAGCGGCTTCTCGATCAGGACGTGCTTGCCCGCGTCCAGGAGCCGGCTGGCGACGGCGTGGTGGTAGCGCGTCGGCACCGCGACGCTCGCCGCGTCGATCCGCTCGATCACGTCCTCGAGGCGCGCCACGGCGAACGAGCCCACCTCCTGGGCAACGCGCGCCGCCGCCGCCGGGTTCGTGTCGACCACGGCGACGAGGTCGGCGTCGGGCAGGGCCGCGTATTTCTG
>JBMCMJ010000282.1:0-3628 GCA_048615135.1 Pseudomonadota bacterium | reverse complement strand
TACGAGCCCTTCCCGAGCTTCGGGATCGCCAGGTCGATGCGCCCGACCCGCGTCTGCCAAGGCCGTTCGCGATAGCCGTTCCGGCGATTCACCCGCTCGGCGCTGCGCACACCGGGTGCCACACCGGTGCGGCTCTCGATCTCCAGCGCCATCATCCGCTCGGCGGCGAAGGCCAGCAGCTCGCGCACCAGGTCCGCGTCCCCGCCCTTCTCGATCAACTCCAGAAGGGCCATCCTCTCCTCGGTCATCGTCGTCGTCTCCGGTTCGGTGCCAGGTCTCGCAACCCGAACCTCTACCGAAGACCGGCGATGGCCGCTCGGGCCACCGGCCGCGCGCTACCCTCCGCGCGCGGCCGCCTACACCACGGGTGGGGGCACAACCCCGATCGCACGCAGCAAGCGCGGCGATCCGACCAGGAATCGACCGGCGTCAGGAGACGCCAGAGAGCGCTTCGTGGCGGTGAAGACCGAGGCGCAACAGGCCCTGGCGATGACCTTCCGCACGCGCGATCTGCTGGTCCGGCAACGGACGCAGACGGTCAACGATGTTCCGCCAGGAGGCGGAACATCCGGCTCCGCAGGAGGCGCGGTCAGCAAGACCGCGAAGGGGGCGTGGCCATCTCGCGGAGTACGGCATCGTCGTGCCGGTTGGGCTCGGGCACGTCGGGCGCCTCGAAGGGATCCAGGAGGAGGAGGGCCGGCCTGCCGACGGCGGTGATCGAACTGGCGCGTCTGCTGTTGCTGCGGGTCACCGAGGTGAACGAGAGGATCGGGAACTGGAGACGATGCTGCGGGAGCGCGCGGCAGAGGACGAGACCATGAAGCGGCTGACCACCATTCCGGGTGTCGGCACCGTGACCGTCGCGGCGCTCGTGACGTTCGCGCCGCCGGCCGCGACCTCCGCCAGATCCAACGAACGGATGTCATTCCGCCGCTTCGGTTCGCACGCGCCGGGCCGAGGTCGAATACCTCGGCCCGGACTGCGGCGACGTGCGTTCAAAGCAGCAGATCGCCGTCAGCGAAGCGGAGGATCTCGATGCTGGTGAGGATGTCGGTGCCCTGGCCGACGATCGTGGTGATCAGGGTGTCGAGGTTGGTATCGATCGTGTAGTCGCTCTGCACGCCGGTATAGACCACCGTGTCGGTACCGAGATTGCCGTCGATGACGTCATCCTCGTCGCTGGCCTGGATCAGGTCGTTGCCGCGGCTGGCGCGCAGGCTCTCGATGCCGGCCAGGCTGTCGCGATTGCCGTTGGGGTTCTGGACGAAGCCGTCGCTGCGGTCGAGATCGAAGACGATGCCGTTGGCACGGGTGAAGTTGTAGTCGAGGGTGTCGAGATCGGGCCCACCGTCGTAGTGGTTGTTGCCGGCCCGGGCGACGATCGTGTCGTTGCCGCCGCCGCCGTAGATCGCGTTGTTGCCGGCATAGCCGTCGAGCAGGTTGGCGCCGGCATCGCCGACGATGATGTCGTCGCCCTGGCTGCCGATGACGTTGTGGAAGTTGAAGATGCTCTCCGGCTCGGTCTCCGGCCCGCCGGGGGCGAAGGTGACCAGTTCGTTCTCGAGATCGATGCGGGTGCCGTTCTGAGTGCTGTAGGTGTAGCTCAGCGTGTCGGTGCCGGACGACCCGCCGTCCAGGGTGTCGTGGCCGAGCCCGCCGCTGATCCGGTCGTCGCCGGTGTGCCCGTTCAGATAGTTGTCGCCGTCGTCGCCCCAGAGGAGGTCGTTGCCGGGGCCGGCGACCGCGTTTTGGATGTTGGTGAAGGTCTCCTGACCGCCGTTGACGATGGTGGTCACCTCGTTGCCGAGATGGATCTGGTAGGCGCGGCCGAAGCTCTTCGAGTAGTCGAGCGTGTCGATGCCGGTGCCGCCGTCGTAGGTGTTGATCCCGCCGCGGCCCTGCAGGATGTCGTTGCCGGCCCCGCCGATCAGCGTGTCGTTGCCGTCGAGCCCGATGATCAGATCATCGCCGGCGTCGCCGACGAGCAGATCCGACCCGTTGGTGCCGGTGATGATCTGCGACGCGGCCCGTTGCACCAGCAGCAGATTGTCTCCCAGTCGGAAATCCTCGAGTTCCAGGGTGCCGTCGAGCCATGCCACCGCCCGCCAGCCGGCCGCGCTGGCGCTGCCGTCGGCGTCGACCTCGACCAGGGTCTGGCCATCAATCGGGGTCAGGCGCACGAAGCTCGCCACGTTCGACGGCCGGACGTCGTCGCCCGCGACGGTGAGCAGGCCGCGCAGGTCGAGCGTATCCTTGATCGGGTCGAAGTCGACGATCGTGTCGACGTCGGCGTCGAATTCGCGGACGACGAAGCGGTTGCGGCCACCGCCGCCGATCAGCATGTCGGCGCCGGCCCCGCCTTCGAGCACATTCGGACCGTCGTCGCCGAGGATCAGGTCGTTGCCGCCCGTGCCGATCACGTTCTCGATGCCGATCAGGGTCTCGGGCAAGGTCTCCGGTCCGCCCGCATCGAAGGTCACCAGACCGTCGACGAGGTCGAAGGTGGCACCCTGGGTGCTGTAGCCGAAGTCGATGGTGTCCAGACCCGGCCCACCGTCGAACAGGTTGTGGCCGAGGCCGCCCACCAGCGTATCGTGGCCGATGCCGCCGCGCAGCACGTTGTTGCCACCCCCGGCGACGATCAGGTCGTCGCCGCCGTCGCCGACCAGCACGTCGTCGCCGACACCGCCGGTCAGGGTCACGTTGCCCGGCTGGAAATAGTTCAGCAGGCCGATCGGCATGCGCGCTTCGAAACCGCTATCATAGGGTAGGAACTCGGCCCACAGGACGTGCTCGGTTTCACCGTAGAGGACGCTGATGCCGTTGGTCGACCGGTGGTCGTAATAGGCGTACCACCGCGTGCCGTCGCCGGCCTCGGCGTAGCCGACCACCGGCACCAGATGCCCCGGCTGCCCGTTGAGCACCGGACGTCCCGCATCGATCTCCGACTTGAACCATGCCCACATGTCATCGGCGAAATATTCGAAATACGCTTCGAAACGAACATCCCTCGTGCTTTCGAAATTGTTGTAGCCCTTGTACGATGCCCACTGTCGCATCGCGACGAAGACCGAAACGTTATCGACGCTGTAGGGTTGCGGATCGAGACTGGTCTGGAGGAAGCCGGCGAGGGAGTTGACGGGAGCGGCGATGTTGGGGTCGTCCGGCGTCGGCGAGTACTTCTTGAAGTGCTCCAGGCTGACCATTTCATGCCAGACGTTCTCGGTCAGCCGAAGCTCGTCCCAGCTCTCCGCTTCGAGCAGGTTGGAATAACCGTTCTGATCCCAATAAGCGAGAGTCGCGGCCGAGCCGGTCGGCGTGCAGCCGTAGATCCACTCGTAGGAAGGAACCCGATCGATGACCACCGAGTGGGTCAGCTGCGCCTTGATCAACCCGTTGCTCATCAACTCCGAGAGGTCGAAGTTGGAGGCGTCGGTGCGGTAGACCTGCACCTCGAAGTTCGACACCCCGGCGACCGTGATCGTCGTCATGAAGGTGTCGGGATCGAAGGCAAGCTGCACGTCGTCGCCGGTCCTGCCCCGTGACGCCAGCAACTCGCTCAGGTCGATGACATCGTTGCCGATGCCGAAGTCCCAGATCTGATCGATGCCGGTATCGGCCGCGGTGA